>DAINCG010000385.1:512-1816 GCA_036732525.1 Pseudomonadota bacterium
GCGCCCGCGCGGGTGAGGGAGGCGCTGGCGGCCGCGGCCAGGACGCCCGGCCTTGCGACGATCCGCGCGGCCGCGACAGGCAGCATGGCGCCGCCGGCGCCGTCGATGTCGTGCTGCATCAACAGGGCCAGCAGTGTTTGCATGGCGCCGTCGAGTTGCTCCGGCGCGACGACACGGCGGCCGCCCCGCGGCGGATCGACCGGCGCCGCCATAGCGGCGAGAGCGTCCCGCTCGCCGATCGAGAGCGCCTCGATCGGCCGGAAATTCGGGCCGTAGTCGAGGCCCATGTCGCAGGCGAAGCTGTAGAGGACGTCCGGATCGATCGCGGGCGCATCGTCGTCGAGCGCCGGCATGGTCGCCGTCGGCGCCGCCGCGCCGAAGACCAGACGCGCCCTGGCATGGAGCGTCCAGGCGCTGTCGGTCAGCCGGGGCCTGGCCAGGATGTCGGCGCGCCCGCTTTCCGAAACCGCGACGCGCAGCATGCTCGATCGGTCTTCATCCAGAACCAGCGGTCGCCGTATCTCGAACTCCTCGATCGCGACCGGCCCGCCCGCGTCCTGCGCCGGGTCGAGCGCCGCCGCCGCCTCGAGCAGGATCTCGACGTAACCGGCCGCAGGGAAGACCACGGCGTCGCCGACCTTGTGGTCGGCCAGAAAGGGGTGGGTCAGCGGGTCGATCTGGGCGTCCCAGATCTTGATGTCCGGTCGCGACCGGAAGCCAAGAAGGGCCCCGTCGCGTTTGGCCGTCGTCAGACCTTCGCGCTCGTCGGTCGGCTTGCACCAGTAGCTCTCGTGCCGCCAGGGATATACGGGAAGATCGGAGACCTCGCCGCGTTCGGGCGCAATCGCGTCCGGATCGCGCCGGGCGCCCAGGCAGAAGGCTTCGTCGGCGATGGCGTCGATCCTGGCCGCGCCGTCGGCCTGACGCGCCATCGTGCCGAGCGGCCGCGCCGGCGCGCTGACCGTGCGCGCCGTCTGGCGGAGATACGCCTGCAGGATCGGATGGGGTCCGATCTCCAACAGCGCCCAACCGGCGCCGGGCTGGCTCTCCAGCATGGACGCGACGGCATACTGGAAGCGGACCGGCGCGCGAATGTTGCGCCACCAGTAGTCGGCGTCGAGCGTTTCGCCCGGCAGTTCCGCGCCGTCGACGCTGGAGAAGAAGGGGATGCGCGAATCGCGCGGCGCAAGGCCCGAGAGGCTGGCCGCGAGTGGCGCCCGCGCGGCTTCCATGGCGCGGCTGTGGAAGGCGTAGTCGAGGTCGAGCATACGCGCGTCGACGCCTTCCGCCGTCAGCAGGTCGAC
>DAINCG010000385.1:1883-4673 GCA_036732525.1 Pseudomonadota bacterium
CATGCCCGCCCATCCGCTGCAGGCGCGCGCCGATCTGCGCGGGGTCCATGGAGACGGCCGCCATCCGGCCCTGGCCGCGCGTCATCGCCTGCGCTTCCGAGCGGCGTACGATGACGAGCGCGGCCTGTTCCAGATCGAGCGCGCCGGCGGCGTAGGCGGCGGCGATCTCGCCGACGCTGTGGCCCACGGTCGCGTCGGGCGTGATGCCGCGCGCCGCGAGCCTGGCCCGGAAGGTCGAGCTCGATCGCGTCCGGCGGGCCCGCCAGCAGATCGAGCGGCGCCCAGCCGCAATAGGCGGAAACCGCTTCCGATGCGCGGCGGGCGCCGGCGGCGAACGCCGGATCTTCCGCCAGCAGGCGCTGGCCCATGCCCGCCCACTGCGCGCCATTGCCGGAAAAGGCGAAGCCGGTGCGAACGTCGCTCGCGATCGTCCCACCAAGAATCGCGCCCTCGGTCTGGCTGTCGCCGCCGCCGAATTGCTTCAGGCGCTGGATCAACTCCGGCCGGTCGGCCGCGCGCATGACCAGACGCCGCTCCATGTGCGTCCGTCGGCGCGAGAGCGTGTAGGCGACGTCCCTGAGCGTCAGGCTCGGGTCCGCCTCCAGGTATTCCGCCAGATCGCTCGCCCGGGCCGCGAGCGCCTCGTCGTTGCGCGCCGAGAGGGCGATCGGCCAGGGGGAAGGTTCCGGCGCGCCGTCGTTGGCGGGCGCCAGGCTGCGGCGGCGCGCGGCCCGGCGCGGCGGGCCTTCGACGATGACGTGGCCGTTCAGACCCCCGAACCCGAACGAGTTGACGCCGACGAGGCCAGCGCCGGCTCGGCGCTTCAGCGGCGCCAGCTCGCGCGCGACAGTCAGATTGAGCGCGTCGAACGGGATATTCGGGTTGAGATGCTCGGCGTGCAGCGAGGGCGGAATCTCGCCGTGCTCCAGCGTCAGCATCGCTTTCAGCACGCCGGCCATGCCGGCCGCCGGCTCGAGGTGGCCGATGTTCGTTTTGATCGAACCGATCGGCAGCGGGTCGCCTTCGGCCCGGCGCTGGCCGATATGGCGGCCGATCGCGCCCGCTTCGGTCGGGTCGCCGACGGCGGTGCCGGTGCCATGCGCCTCGAAATAGTCGAGTTCCGCCGGATCGACGTCGGCCGACGGGTAGATACGGCCGAGCAAGGCGCCCTGACCGTCCATGCTGGGCAGGGCGATGCCGTTGGTCCGGCCGTCCTGGTTCAGGTCGACGGCGCGAATGACCGCGCGGACCGGGTCGCCGTCCGCGAGCGCCCGGGCGAGCGGCTTAAGCGCCAGCACGCCCGCCCCTTCGCCGCGCACATATCCCGACGCGCCTTCCGCGAACGCCCGGCTCTGCCCGTATTCTGACAGCATCGAGGCTTTGGCGAAGCCGAGGAACGGATAGGGCGAGAGCAGCAGGCTGACGGCGCCGACGAGCGCCGTCTCGAAGCGCCCTTCGGCGAGACCGGCGCAGGCCTCGTACAAGGCCGCCACCGTCGACGAGCAGGCGGTGTCGACCGCCATCGACGGGCCGGCCAGATCGAAAGCGTAGGACAAGCGATTGGCGACGACGCTCAGCGTGTTGCCGGTCATGAAGTGCGCGTCGCCGCCGGAGGGGTCGCCGAGGCGCATGTTGGCGTACTCGGTGCCCGATACGCCGACATAGACCGCGCAGTTCGAGCGGGACAGCGCCTCCGCGGTCCACCCGGCCGCCTCGATCGCCTCGAACGCGGTTTCGAGGAGGACGCGTTGCTGCGGGTCCATCTGCTCCGCCTCGCGGGGCGAGATGCCGAAGAAGGTCGGGTCGTCCATGACGCCGGCGCGGAAGGTATAGGTGCGGCCGGCTTCGCCGTGGCGCGGATGCAGCAGCAGGTCGACGTTCCAGCGGTCGGCCGGAATCTCGGTGACGAGGTCGGCGCCCGCGCGCAGCTTGCGCCATAGCGCAGCCGGCGACGCGATGCCGCCGGGCAGCCGGCAGGCGTTGCCGACGATCGCAATGTCCAACCGGCCAGCGGTCATATGCGCCTACCACCCGCGCGCGCCAGGAGGCGTTCACCTCCGCACGTCATGCCATCTCGGGGATATCCGGCTTGGCGCCCGTCGGCGGCCGACGTCGCCGGTCGCCGCACTCTCGCGGTCAGCACGCGCCGCCGCTGGGCCCCACGACGGCTACCCTTCTGAAGCAGGCGGGATATCCCATGCCCTTACCCCTGTCAAACCGCCAGACCGGGAAAAACCGAGGGCTGTGATTGCGGTTACGCGGCGTTCAACTTAATCCTTATACATGGATGGAGATCGCGCCCTTTCGCTGCGTCTGGCGGAGCCGAGCGACGCCGCGTGGCTTGGCCGGGCGGCGCTCGCCGCCGGCGGCGGCATATACGAGCATTTGCTGGTCGACGCCGCGCGAGGATTCTCGCCCGAGATAGCGCTCGCCGCCGCGATCGCCGCCGGGGCCGGCGGCCTCTCCTGGCGGAACGGCATCGTCGTCGAGGCGACGGCGCCGCTGGGCGCTGCGATCGCCTATCCCGGCAAGGACTTCGGCCTCGACCCGTCGATCGCCGCGGCCGCGACGGCCGCCGCGAAGGCGGACCTGGCGCCGCTTTTCGACGCGGTCCCGCCGGCGGACAGCTTCTATCTCCACGCCATCTGGGTCGACGCGGCGGCCCGCGGGCTTGGCGCGGGCGGTCTGCTGCTCGACGGCGTGATGGCGTTCGCGGCGGAAGAGGGCTTCGGCCGCGTCAGCCTGCACGTCTGGGCGGACAATGCGCCGGCGCTCGCGCTCTACCGGTCT
>DAINCG010000386.1:0-4665 GCA_036732525.1 Pseudomonadota bacterium
GGAGCCGGCAGTGGTCCTCGTCCTCGCGCTGACACTCGAAGCGGCGGCGTCGCAGGCCGATTCCGGCTAGCCGTCCGCTAGCCTTTATCGTTGGCCGGGATGTCCGGCCAGCCGCCGAGCCAGGTCAGCGCCGACCTCCGCCAGGCCTGCTTTTTCGGAACGATGGCGTCCCGCTGGCGAAGCGCGCCGGCGCGAAGCATGTAGACCGCGCGCGGCTCCTCTTCGGACGTCGCGTAGATCTGCGTGCCGCAATCGCCGCAGAAGCCCTGCGCGCGCCGATTGCCGGATTCGCCGACCTTCACGTATTCCTTCGGCGTCCCCGACAGCAACTTGAAGTCGGCCGCCTTCGCAGGCGCGTTCACCCGGAAGGCCGTCGCCGACAGCGTCTGGCAATCGGTACAATGGCAGATCATCGCCATCGCCGGATCGATGGTCGCCTCGAACGTAATCGCGCCGCAATGGCAGCCGCCGTCCACCTGCATGTCCTTGCTCCCCGTTGATCGGCCTGCATTATAGCCCCCGACAGGGAGAGAGGTCATGCAAGCAGCCTGGTACGAGGCGAAGGGCAGGGCGCGGGACGTGCTGCAGGTCGGCGAGATGCCGACGCCGGAAGCCGGCGCCGGGGAGGTGCGCATTCGCCTGCATGCCTCCGGCGTCAATCCGGCGGACGTGAAGCTCAGGTCCGGCCAGTCGAACTACGGCTACGATTTCGACCGCGTCATTCCGAACAGCGACGGCGCCGGCGTCGTCGACCAGGTGGGAGAAGGGGTGCAGCCCTCCTGGCTCGGGCGCCGGGTCTGGCTGTTCAACGGCCAGCGCCTCGGCCGCGCCTTCGGGACGGCGGCAGAATATATCGCGCTTCCGGTGAAGCACGTGACCGAGCTTGCCGAGCACGTCTCGTTCGAGGAGGGGCCGACGCTCGGCATTCCGGCGATGACTGCCTATCACGGCGTCTTCGCGTGCGGGCCCGTGGACGGCAAGACGGTCATGGTGACCGGCGGCGCCGGCGCGGTCGGCTTCTACGCCGTGGCGCTGGCGAAGTGGGGCGGCGCCCGCGTGCTCGCCACCGTCAGCGGGCCGGAGAAGGCCGCGCGGGCGGAGGCAGGCGGCGCGGAAGCGACCGTCAACTATCGGACCGAGGACGTCGGGCAGCGCATCCTCGATCTCACTAATGGCCGCGGGGTGGACCACGTCGTCTCGGTCGATTTCGGCGGCGACCTCAAATGGATTCCGGAAGCCGTGGCGCTCAACGGCTCCGTCACCGCCTATGCGTCGGACGGCGACCGGACGCCGACGTTGCCCTATCACCTGCTCGGCCGGCGCAACATTCAGATCCGGCCGTTCATCCTGAATTCCCTGCCGGCGGACGTGCTGGACCGCACTCGCTGGGGCGTCGACCGCTGGACGCGCGACGTCCCCGCCGGCCCCCGCCCGATCGCCGAAGCCTTTCCGCTGGACGCCGCCGCCGCCGCCCATGAAGCCGTCGAGGCGGGCGACAAGTTCGGCACGGTCGTCGTCATTCCCTGAAGGAGCAATCCCTTGTCCAAAACCCTGACCGTCGGCATCGGCGGCTTCGGCGCGGTCGGCCGAAAAGTCGCCGAGGCGCTCGACCGCGGCGTCGAGGGCCTGGAGCTGAAAGCCGTTTCGGCGCGCGACCATGCCAAGGCCAAGGCGAACATGGCGAATTTCCGGAAGCCGGCGCCTGTCGTCGGCTTGGCGGAACTCGCCGACTGCGACCTCGTCATCGAGGGCCTGCCGGCCGCCGTCTTCGACGAGATCGCCAATCCTGCGATCGAGCGCGGCCGCATCTTCGTGCCGACCAGTGTCGGCCAGCTCCTGCCGCGACCGGAACTGATCGAGCGGGCGCGGGCGACCGGCGCCCGCATTATCGCGCCGACGGGCGCGCTGCTCGGGCTCGACGCGGTTCGGGCGGCGGCCGAAGGGGAAATCCGCTCGGTCACCATGGTCACGACCAAGCCGCCCGGCGGCCTCAAGGGCGCCCCGCATCTGGTCGACAACAACATCTCCGTAGATGGCCTGAACGAGGCGAAGCTCGTCTTCAAGGGTTCCGCCCGCGAGGGCGCCAAGGGCTTTCCGGCGAACGTCAACGTCGCGGCGGCCCTTGCGCTCGCCGGCATCGGTCCCGACCGGACGACGCTGGAGGTCTGGGCCGATCCCAAAGTCGACCGCAACATGCATCGGATCGAAGTGGACGCGGACAGCTGCCGCTTCACGCTCGAGATCGCCAACGTGCCCTCGGATGAGAACCCGCGCACCGGAAAGGTGACGGCGCTCAGCGTCATCGCCTGCCTGAAGGGCCTGACCCAGACGCTGAAAGTCGGTAGCTAGCCCGCCGCGGCTTCCAGTATCGCGCCGTAGAGCGCTTCGGCGGGTTCGGAGAGGCGGACTCGCGTGCGGCGTACGACGCCTACGGTGCGGCTGACGACCGGCTCGATCAAAGGCCTGGCGACGATGCCGCGCATGCCTGGACGAACGGCGGAGCGGGGCAGGGCTGTGACGCCGAGGCCCGCCTCGACGAGGCCGAGCGCTGTCGAAAGATGCTGCGCTTCGTAGCGCCAGTCGAGCGCGATCCTGGCGCGGGCGAGCGCCGCTTCGATCAGCATGCGGTTGCCGCTGCCCTTCCAAATCGCGATGAAGCGGTCCGCGTCGATGTCCTGCCAGCGCACGTCCGTCCGGTCCGCCATCGGGTCGCCCGCAAGCATGACCAGCACGAACGGGTCGTCGGCGATCGGGCGGAAATCGAGGGTCGGCTCCCGCGCGCTCAGGAACCCGACGCCGAAATCCGCTTCGCCCGCTTCGATCGTGTCGACGACGGCGCTTGCCGCCGTGTCGCGGATGCGGATGCGTGCGACGTGACCCTCGGCGCGGAACCGCCGGATTGCGGCCGGCAGCAAGTTCTGCGTCGCAGTCGGTACGGCCGCGACCGAGACGATCGCGCCGCGCCGCCGCGCGCCCGTCTCATCTGCCTGGCCGAGCGCCCTGGCGGCGTCCTCTACGTCCGCCAGCAGTCCGGCGGCGACGTCGACGAACGTGCGGCCCTCTGGCGTCGGCGCGACCGAGCGCGTCGTCCGCTCGAACAAGGCCACGCCCAATGCCTGCTCCAGCTTCTGGATGCGGCGGCTGAGCGCGGACTGCGAGATGTTCAGCCGCTCCGCCGCCCGGGCGAACGACCCGGTCTCGGAGAGGGCGAGAAATCCTTCGAGGTCGCCGAAATCGAAATTGATGCGCATGGCGCATGAATATAGCCAACAATTGCGTTTCACAAGACTGCGTTGGGCCCGCACATTCCCGTCAACGAAACCAAGCGACTGCGGGAGCGCCGCCATGCATCAGATCGAACTGCCCTGCCTCTTCATGCGCGCCGGCACCTCCCGCGGTCCGTTCTTCAATGCCGCGGACCTGCCGGCCGACCGCGACGCGCGGCATCGGACGCTGATCGCGGCCCTCGGCGCGAGCCCGGACGGGCGGCAACTCGACGGGCTCGGCGGCGGGGACAGCCTGACCAGCAAGGTGGCCATCGTCGGCCGGTCGACGGATCCGGGCGTAGACGTGGAGTACCGCTTCGCACAGGTCGCAATCGACGGCGCGTTTGTGGATGACGCCCCCTCTTGCGGCAACATGCTGTCGGGCGTCGCGCCCTATGCGATCGAGACCGGCATGGTCGCCGCCCGAGATGGCGAAACGACAGTCCGTATTCGCGACGTCAACGGCGGCGCCGTCGTCGAGGCCGTCGTGCAGACGCCGGGCGGGATGGTGACCTACGTCGGCGATACGACGGTCGACGGCGTTCCGGGCGCGGGCGCCCCGATCCGCCTGAACTACCGCAATGTCGTCGGCTCTAAGACGGGCCGGATGTTCCCGACCGGACAACCGGTCGACGTTATCGACGGCGTCGCGGTCACATGCATCGATGTCGCGACGCCGATGATGCTGGTGCGGGCAGCGGATTTTGGTCTCTCCGGGATCGAGACCCCAGAGGAATTGAACGCCCGGACCGATGTGCTGGAGCGGATCGAGCGGCTCCGCCAGGCCGCCGGTTGGCGGATGGGCCTCGGCGATGTTTCGTCGAGCGTCCTGCCGAAGGTCGCCATCCTTTCTGTGCCGCGCAATGGCGGCGCCGTCACGTCCCGATATCTCACGCCATGGCGGGCTCATGCGGCCCACGCCGTGACGGGCGCGATCTGCGTCGCTGCGGCGACTGCGGCGCCGGGGACAATCGCGGCGGGCGTGTGCGAGGCCGTCGGTCCGGGCGACGTCGACATCGAGCACCCTGCCGGCAAACTGCGTATTCGCCTGGATTGCATTTGGGCGGGCGGGGAACTCGTCGTCAGATCGGCGGGCGTCGTCAGGACGGCGCGTCTTTTGATGCGCGGCGCGGTCGCTGTCCCGGCGGCGGCCTGCGCGTCCGCCGAAACAAAACTGGCGGCCTGATCATCGTCCGCGGACAGTCAGAGCAGCCGCTGGCGGATCAGCCGTTCGAGATCCGGCCAACTCTCGGCCTGGTCGTGAGCGACGTCGACCTTGCCGAGCAGGCGGCGGAGTTCCGGGTGGGTCACGTAGTGAAGGCGGTAGACGTCCGGCGCCGCCTCGGCGACGCTTTCGTGGTGGTGCGCGATGTCGTCCACAAAGGCGGTCGCGGCGTTC
>DAINCG010000387.1:0-2536 GCA_036732525.1 Pseudomonadota bacterium
GCGTCTCGCCGCCGAAATGCCGCTCTTCGCCCATGCCGCGGCGCCGGCCGCCGAGCCCGCGCCGCCGCCATTGCCGCCGGGGCAGGCGGAAGCGCTTGCGCTGCTTGCCGAGACCGACCCGGACAGCCTCACGCCCCGTGCGGCGCTCGATCTGCTATATGCGCTCGTCGCAAAGGCGAAAGGAGAGAGCTGATGTTCAAGCCCGGTTCCGAGTTCCTTGCCGATTGCGCCGGGGAATTGCAGCGGATCGACGCCGCCCGCGCCGAAATCGCCCGCGAGATGCGCGCGTTCCCGACGCCGTTCCCGGCGTGCGACGTGCACTTCACCCGTCTCTGCGAAGAACGCCGCCGCCTGCAACGCATGGCGGATGCGCTGCGCGCCTTCCAGGCGGCCGCCCTTTCGGCCGAGCCGCCGCTGATCCATCCGCGCGACGCGGTCATCACGGCGGACGGCAAGCGCTATCAGCCGGAACCCGTTAGCGTTTCGGGAGGGATAGCGGCGCGGGCGAGCGCGTCGCAGCGCTCGTTCTCCGCATGGCCGGCATGGCCCTTGATCCATCGCCAGTCGACGCTGTGCGGCGCCTGCGCGGCGTCGAGCCGCTTCCAGAGGTCGTCGTTCTTGACCGGCTTCTTCGCCGCCGTCCGCCAGCCGTTCCGCTTCCAGTTGAACAGCCACTTGGTGACGCCGTCTCGTACGTAGACGCTGTCGGTCGTGAGGCGTACGTCCGATGGCCGCTTCAGGGCCTCCAGCGCCGCGATGGCTGCCATCAGCTCCATGCGGTTGTTGGTCGTCGCCGCCTCGCCGCCGGAAAGCTCCTTCTCGACGTCGCCATAGCGCAGGATGGCGCCCCAGCCGCCGGGGCCGGGATTGCCGCTGCATGCGCCGTCGGTGAAGATTTCAACGGTCATAGGCGGGGGTCGCTCCGGTGTCGGTTCAGGCAGGCGAGTTGTTCCAAGGGGTCCTTCGGACGGACGAGGCCGCTCGGCGCGGGGTGCAGCCAGCCATAGAGGCGGGTCAGCAGGAAACGCATCGCGGCGCCCTGCAGCAATAGGGGCAAGGCCTCCCGCTCCGCCGCCGTCAGCGGCCGCGCGCGTTCGTATCCCGCGACCATCGCCGCCGCCATGTCGGACCGCCATGCGCCGTCACGAAAGCACCAGGCGTTCAGGGTGATCGCCAGGTCGTAGGCATAGGCGTCCGTCGCGGCGAAGTAGAAATCGATCACGCCGGAAACCCGGCCGTCGTCGAAGAAGATGTTATCCGGAAAGAGATCGAGATGCCCGGCGCCGGCGGGCAGGCCGGACGGCCACCGGGCGTCGAGATCGTCGAGCGTCTGCCGGATATCCGCGGCCAGGCCAGGGCGAACGTCGTCCGCGCGCGGCGCCGATCGTTCGAACAGCGGCCGCCAATCCGGTCGGCCGAGGTCGTTTCTCCGCCCACATGCCATGTCCGCCGCGGCGAGGTGCAGGCGGGCGAGCGCGCCGCCGGCCGATTCGGCATGGTCCGGCGTCGGCCGCTCGGGCCATGCGCCTTCGAGGAAGGTGACGATCGCGGCCGGCTTGCCCGCGATCTCGCCGATCAGGCCGCCGTCGCGGCGCCGGACGGGGCGCGGCGCGGGAAAGCCCTTGCCGGCCAGATGATCCATCAGGCCGAGGAAATAGGGCAGGTCGGCCCGCGCCGCCCGCCGCTCGAACACCGTCAGGATGAAGCGGCCGGCGGTCATATCCAGGCGGAAGTTCGAATTCTCGATTCCCTGGAGAATGCCCTCGCACGCGATCGGGGCGCCGAGATCATAGTCCTTGAGAAATGCGTCGAGCGTCGTCGGCTCGACCGGGGTGTAGACGGCCATCAGGTCCCGGTCGCCAGTTCGCGCGGCAGCTTGAAGCGGGTCGATTCACGGACGATTTCCACGTCCTCGACGGTCACGGCGAACCGTTCGCCGCAGGCCGCGACGACCTCCTGCACCAGTTGCTCGGGCGCGGACGCGCCGGCGCTCAGGCCGACCGTGCGGGCGCCGTCGAACCAGGCCCAGTCGATCTCGTCGGCGCGCGCGATCAGGCGGGCTGACCGTGCGCCGGCCGTCCGCGCGACCTCCACGAGACGATTCGAGTTGGAGGAGTTGGCGGCGCCGACGACCAGAAACAGGTCGGCGCCTTCCGCCGCGCGCTTCACCGCCGCCTGACGGTTCGTGGTGGCGTAGCAGATGTCTTCCTGCTTCGGGCCGGCCATATCCGGGAAGCGCTCGGCCAGCGCTTCGACGATGGCGGCCGTGTCGTCGACCGACAGCGTCGTCTGCGTCGCATAGGCGAGCGGCTTGCCCGCCGGCGGTTCGATCCGGCGGGCGTCCTCGACCGTCTCGACCAGCGTCATCGCGCCTTCCGGCAACTGGCCGAGCGTGCCGACGACTTCCGGGTGCCCGGCATGCCCGATCAGCAATGTGTGCCGACCCTGGGCGTGGTGACGCTCCGTCTCCCGGTGGACCTTGCTGACCAGCGGACAGGTGGCGTCGAGGTAGATCATCTGCCGGGCTTCCGCCGCC
>DAINCG010000387.1:2572-4663 GCA_036732525.1 Pseudomonadota bacterium
GCGGAGAACACGACCGGCCGATCCGTCGGACATTCGTCCAGTTCGTCGACGAAGACGGCGCCCATGGCGGCCAGGCGGTCGACGACGAAGCGGTTGTGAACGATCTCGTGGCGCACGTAGACCGGCGCGCCGAACTTCTCCAGCGCGCGTTCGACGATCTCGATCGCCCGGTCCACGCCCGCGCAGAATCCGCGCGGTCCGGCGAGGCGGAGCGTCAGCGGCGGCAGGGCTGCGGTCATCGGCATGCGTGTCCGTCGATTGCGGGTCGTTCGGGGTGAATATAGTGTGGGCCGGACCCTGTCCACGCGAAGGCCTCATGACGACATTGCGCCGCGCCGCCCGTTCGATCGTCCCGCTCGCCCTGCTGCTGGCCCTCGCGGGCTGCGGCGGCGGCGCCGAACGCATCGTTCCCTTCGGCGATACGATCATCGACGTCGCCTGCCCGCCGATGGGCGGGCTGAAGCAGGCCGAATCCTTCACGCGCTTCCGGCCGGGCCAGGGCCGCGACCTGACCGACGTCGCGTTTACCGCGCGCATCGGGCGCGTCGCCGGCAAGTGCGAGGTCAATCAGGACGAAGTCGTGGCGACGGTCGCCGCCGGGATCGAACTGTTCGCCGAGCGCGGCCCGGCATTGGAAGGCGTCGAGGTTCCGGTCGAGTATTTCATCGCGATTCGCGCGCCGAACGGCGCGATCGCAAGCCGTCAGGCGTTTACCCTGCCGCTGGATTTCTCCACCGGCGCCCGCGAAGCTCGCGCGGTCGACTACCTGACCTTCAAGATCCCGAACGCGACGCCGGAAGCGTTGCGCGCCTACCGGATCTATTTCGGCCTGCAGATGACGCGGGAGGAATGGGCGTTCACCGAACGGGCGCGCCAGCCTCTTCGGTGACCGGCGGCTTGTCGACCGCCGCGGGCGCCGCCGGATCGGGCGCGGCCGGGCTCGGCATCTCCGGGTTGGTCACAAGGAAGACGCCGATCATCACGACCAGCGTCAAGCAGGCCAGCCAGCTGCGGAACACCATGCGCGCTTCCTGGAGCGGATAGTCGCGCGGCCGCCGCAGGACCTTGAGGTCCCGGAAATCCCAGGGCTTCTGCTGGACCTCGCTCCGTTTGCGGTAGCGGTAGAGCTTGATCGTTCCGTCCACGACGAACGCCGCGGAGATGAGGACCGAGATGGCGACGAACTGGTGGAACTCCATCAGCGCTCGGGCCTGCCGATGACGAGATCAATGTAGCCGCGGTAGGTCTGGTCCTTCGGCTTCGCCTGATCTTCCGGGTTCTCGTAGCGGATCGAGGACTTGCCGAGCAGGCGCTCCGGCAGCACGGAGACGCGTACGAACCGCGTCGGTGCGTCGCCCGCCTGGGCGAAGACCGGGTCGGGACCGCTCTCATACCAGGGCTCGCCGACGCCGTAGCCGTGCGAGGCGCCTTCCGCGTCGATCCGGATGGAGCCGGAGACAAGGCAGCGGATGCCGGGGCCGCGGTGGGTGTGGGTCAGGGCGCAGCCGCCCGGCGGGAAGGCGACGCTGTCGAGGCGCATCAGCCAGCCTTCGTCGTCGCGTTCCGTCTCGACCGTCGCGATCGGACCGGCCAACAGCAAGTCGGACGCGACGCCGTCGCCATGGGCAAGACCGGGGCCGGCGTCGGCGCGCGCGATCTCCCAGCGCCAGACGACAGCGCCCTCGGGGCCGGCGGCCAGCGACATGGCGGCCTTGGAATAGCAGGCCTCGTCCGCGGCGAGCGGCTTGTCGCCGAGCGCGGTCGCGGCGCCTTCGGCCAGGTAGACGATCCGGTGCGCAGCCTTCAGCGGCATGGCGAGGGCCGCGCCGGGCGCCAGGCGGTCGCGCAGCATGCGCAATTCGAGCGGGGCGTCGGTCATGATGTCTCCGAAAGCACGAGGTCGAACTCGCGGCCGGCGTGCGCCAGCCAGACGAGCCAGGATTGGGCGAAGCTGCGCGCGATCAGCACATCGAAGGCGTCATCTGCGCGTGCGTGCAGGATGGCGGTCGCGTTGCCGACGGGCGTCTGTGCGAAGGCGCCTGCAGGAAAGCGCGATGGCCGAAGGTCGATGGTCGCGCCGACCGCCAGCAG
>DAINCG010000388.1:0-2500 GCA_036732525.1 Pseudomonadota bacterium
AACCGGTCGCATTCGGCGAGCGCCAGCTCGACCATGTCCTCAAGCTGCTCGACCGTCGGCCCGGAATGGCCACGCATCAGCGACCCGTGCCGGAAGACCAGCAGGTTGGAATCCGGATCGACGACGAAATGGCCGATCGGCAGTTGATCGTTGACGACCGACAGCAATTCGTAGACGGCGTTCCGCCGCTCCAGCGAAATGCGCAGGTCGCAGGCGCAGGCGAACTGCAGCATCGCCATATCCTCGCGCCAGCCGAACATCAGGCTGTAGTCGGCCCACCGGCCGCCCACGTCCGCGACGAGTTCGTCGGCGACCGCGCGCTCGAACGCCCAATCGTTGGCCGCGAAGATTTCCTCGACCAGATCGAGCGGATGAAAAATATCGGTCTGCATCGAATGCGGGCTCCCCCAGCGAACGCGGCACCGAACAATAACCATTCTTGATGCCGGCCCGATCCGGCGCAAGCGGAGAATCAGCCAGAAATCATATTTCTAGGAACGAATGTGAAGAAACCTGTGGAGAAATCTCAGCCCGACTCGTTAACGTTATTGCGTTCTACCTCCAACGCGGCGAGCCGGGCTTCCAGCGCCGCCACGCGCTCGGCGAGCGTCTCCTGTTCCGCCCTGGCCTTCTGCGCCATCTCGCGCACGGCCTCGAACTCTTCCCGGCGCACGAGTTCCAACTCGTCGATCAGCTTCGATGCCTGCGCGCGCATCATGGCCTCGAGGTCGGCCTTGACGCCGCCGGCCGCGCCAAGCGCGCCGCCCGCAAGCCGGCTCAGGTCTTCGAAGAACCGTCCGCCCGGTCTGTCGCCGCTTTGCATTCCCGTACTCCCTCTATAGGGTCCGCCCGACTTATCGCAGATGGGCGGCGGGCCCTGCAATCCGCCCCGAACCGAAACGAACCGACGCAGATGCTGGTCCTGCCCTTCCCCGCCATCGACCCGACGCTCGTCGAGATCGGGCCGTTCGCCATCCGCTGGTACGCGCTCTCCTACATCGTGGGACTGCTGCTCGGCTGGCGCTATGTGCGGAGCCTCGCGGAGAAGCCGCCGAACCATCTCTCGACGCCGCAGATCGACGACCTGCTGGTCTGGATCACGTTCGGCGTGATTCTCGGCGGGCGGCTCGGCTACGTGCTGTTCTACAAGCCGCTCCATTTTCTTTCGAACCCGATGGACATCCTGCAGGTCTGGCAGGGCGGCATGTCGTTTCACGGCGGGCTGCTCGGCTGCGTCGTCGCGGGCTATCTGTTCGCGCGCCGCAAGAACGTGCCGCCGCTGCACATCGCCGACCTGGTCGCGGCGGCGGGGCCGCTCGGGCTGCTGCTCGGCCGCCTCGCCAATTTCGTCAACGGCGAGCTCTGGGGCCGGGCGTCCGACGCCCCCTGGGCGATGGTCTTCCCGGCCGACCCGTTGCAGGTTCCCCGCCACCCGAGCCAGCTCTACGAGGCCTTCCTCGAAGGGGTCGTGCTGTTCGTCGTGCTCTGGCTGCTCGCCAGGCGGGAGCGCGTGCGGCGGCAATACGGCCTCGTCTTCGGCGTCTTCATCGCGGGTTACGGCCTTGCGCGCTTCCTGGTCGAGTTCGCGCGGGAGCCCGACGCGCATCTGGGTTTCCTCTTCGCCGGTGCGACCATGGGGCAGCTCTTGTCGCTGCCGATGATCCTGATCGGCGCCTTCTTCGTCATTCGCGCCCGGAAAGTGCATGGCTGACGACGCGCTGGCGGACCTGATCCGCCGCCGCATCCGGGACGACGGCCCGCTGCCGCTCGACGCATTCTGGCGGTTGGCCATGACGACGCCCGAGCATGGCTACTACATGCGGGGCGCGCCGATCGGCGCCGAAGGCGATTTCACGACAGCCCCGGAAATCAGCCAGATTTTCGGCGAACTGCTCGGCCTGTGGCTCGTCGACGCCTGGATGCAGGCGGGATCGCCCGATCCCTTCACCCTGATGGAGCTCGGCCCCGGCCGCGGCCAGTTGATGGCGGACGCGCTCCGCGCTGCGCGCGCAGTTCCGGCGTTCGCCGCCGCCGCGACCACAATACTGGTCGAGGCGAGCCCGACGCTCCGGGCGGAACAGCAGCGCCGTCTCACCGACATGGCGCCGACATGGCATGCAGACTGGGCCGAATCGCTTGCGGCGGCGCGGGGACAGCCGCTCTTCCTCATCGCCAACGAATTCCTCGACGCCCTGCCGATCCGTCAATTCGTCTTCGACGGCGCGGTCTGGCGCGAGCGCCTGATCGCGGCGGCGGACGCGAGCTTCGTTTTCGAGAACGGCCCCGCGACCGATTTGCCGGAGGATGCAACGCCGCCGGCCGGCGCCCCGCCCGAAGGCGGCGTCTATGAGTACGCGCCGGAACGCGCGGCCGTCGCCCGCGCCGTCGCCGAACGGATCGCCGCCGAGGGGGGCGCCGCCCTCTTCGTCGACTACGGCCATGCGGGCGCACGGCTCGGCGACAGCTTGCAGGCGCTTGCGGGCGGGCGGCCTGCGGACCC
>DAINCG010000388.1:2510-4638 GCA_036732525.1 Pseudomonadota bacterium
GGGCCAGGCCGACATCACCTCCCACGTCGATTTCGGCGCGATCGGGATTGCGGCGGCGGCCGGCGGCGGGCGGCTTTGGGGACCGGTGGAACAGGGCGTCTTCCTGCTCCGGCTCGGCGCTGAGGCGCGGGCGACGGCATTGGCGAAGCGCGCCGACGCGGCCGGCGCGGCCGCCGTCGAACAGGGCCTCCGCCGGTTGATTCATCCCCTCGCCATGGGCACCTTGTTCAAGGTGGCGGCGATTCTCGCCGCTGGCCATCCGGCGCCCGCGGGGTTCGAATGATCAAGCCGCTCCAGTCCGAACTCCTGGCGAGCGACGGCGTCCGCCACGGCTTCTTCGACCGCCATGGCGGCGTCAGCGAGGGCATCTACGCGTCCCTGAACTGCGGCATCGGTTCGGACGACGACCGGGCGGCGGTGCTGGAGAACCGGCGGCGCGCCGGCCGGCATCTCGCGGGCCGCGACGCCGACCCGCTGACCTGTTTCCAGATCCATTCCGCCACGGCGCTCGTCGTGGACGGCCCGTTCAAGGGCGACCTGCCCAAGGCCGACGCGCTGGTCACGAGGACGCCCGGCGTCGTCGTCGGGGCGCTCGCGGCCGACTGCGCGCCGGTGCTGCTCGCTGACCGCAAGGCCGGCGTCGTCGCGGCGGCGCATGCCGGCTGGCGCGGCGCGATCGAGGGCGTCGTCGACGCGGCCGTCAGGGCGATGGAAGGGTTGGGCGCCACGCGCGGCGACATCCACGTCGCCGTCGGCCCCTGCATCGGTCAGGCGTCATACGAGGTCGGTCTGGAGTTCGAAGCGGCGTTCCTGGAGCGCGATCCGGCGAACGCCTCCTATTTCAAGCCCGGCCAATCGGCCGAAAAGCGCCAGTTCGACCTCGCGGGCTATGTCGCGGACCGGGCGCGCGGCCTCGGCCTCGGCGCGGTCGAAGCGCTCGGCCACGACGTCTACGCGGCGCCCGACCGTTTCTTCAGCTACCGGCGGAGCCAACATCGGGGCGAGCCCGACTACGCCCGCCTGCTCTCCGCCATCGTTTTGGTTTGATCGTCCGCGAGCGATCGGCGATCCTTCCGCCGATCCCCGAACGAACGGAGTTCCGGCATGGCTGAAGCGGTCGATATCGGCGTCGAGAAACTGAACGAAGTTTTGAGGTCCCGCGGCGCGCCCGACGACATCACGGTCGCGGAACGGCGCCGACGGACCGACGAGTTCGGCGACCGCTTCCCCGTCCCGGAAACGGCCAAGGTCGAGAAAGTCGAGATCGCCGGCCGGCCGGCCGAGTGGGTGTCCGACCCTGCGGCCGACGAGGGCCGGGTCATGCTCTACGTCCACGGCGGCGGCTATGTACAGGGCTCGCTGCACAGCCACCGCAATCTCGCCTACGACATTGCGCGGGCGATGGGCGGGCGCGTCCTGAACCTCGACTATCGTCTCGCGCCGGAGCACCCCTTCCCCGCCGCCGTCGACGACACGGTCGCGGCCTGGAAGGCGCTGCTCGATGGCGGCGCCGATCCGAAGAAGGCGGCGTTCGGCGGCGATTCCGCGGGAGGCGGCCTCGTCGTCGCGGCCCTCGTCGCGGCGCGCGATCAGGGTCTTCCGATGCCGGCCTGCGCCTGCTGCATTTCCCCCTGGACCGACCTGGTCGGGACGGGCCAGACGGTCACGACCAAGGCCGACGCCGACCCCATGGTGACGAAGAGTTCGCTCCACACGCTGGCCGGCCTCTATGCCGGGGATGAAGACCGCGCGCATCCGCTGCTCTCGCCGATCTACGCGGACCTGGCCGGCCTGCCGCCGCTCCTGATCCAGGTGGGCACGGCCGAAATTCTGCTCGACGACAGCCGACGCCTCGCGGCGCGCGCGCGGCACGCCCGCGTGCCCGTCGACTATGCGGAGTGGGAGGGCATGCCGCATATCTGGCACATCTTCGGTCCCCTCCTGCAGAAAAGCCGGGACGCTCTCGCCGAGTTGGGCGCGTTCGTCCGGCGGGAGGCGTGAGCGGCATGGCGGGCGAAACCGTTCGCTGCACGCTCGACGATATCCGCCGCCTCTCCGTCGAGGCGCTGACCGCATCGGGCGCCGATCGGCCGAACGCCGACGCCGTCGCCGAGGTCATCCACAACGC
>DAINCG010000389.1:0-2007 GCA_036732525.1 Pseudomonadota bacterium
TTGCGCGCGGCCATGGCGATCGTTCCTGCTCGACGTCCAGGGAGTTCGACGGCGCGACTATACTGTCGGCGTCGGCGGCGCGCCACGCGGGCGGCGTCAGCCGTCGCGCGGACGCTTGATGAATGTCGCGACGCCCTCGGTGAGCCCGTCGGCGAGCGGCAGGCCCGCCTTCATGTAGGCCGCCATGTTCGCCGCCCGGTCGCCGGGCGGGACCGGTTTGAACATATGGTTCGCGCCCGCGATCGTCAGCGTCTCGACATGGGCACCCGCCGCCGCGAGGCGTCGCGCATCCTCGGCGAAGATCTGAATGTCCTCCGCCGCGCTGACCGACAGCGTCGGCAGGTCGATATCCCTGAGCAGCGCAGCCGGATCCTGACCCAAGAGGTCGATCAGGAAGGGCTGCACGCGCTTGTTCAGCAGCGCGCGCAAGGCGTCGGTCAATCCGGTCGGATCGAAGCTCTCGCCGTCCTCCATCGTGCGCAGCGCCTCGTCCAGTTGCGCCATCGTCGCCGCGTCGGCTTCCGCCGTCCGGAACTGGTCCCGGAGAATCTCGCCGATCGGTCGGCCCGGCGCCGCAAGCAGGACGAGGCCGCAATAGGGCCCGGGGTCGCGCGCCGCCGCGATCAAGGCGACCAGCGCGCCTTCGCTGTGACCGATCAACCAGGCGCACGGCCGGGCGTGCCCCTCCCGCAGGACCTTGGCCCATGCGGCGACATCGTCGGCATAGTCGCCGACCGTCACGTCGAACGGATCGGAGATGGCGCCGGCGCTGCCGAACATGCCGCGCTTGTCGATGCGCAGCGTCGCGACGCCCCGCCGCGCCAGGTCCTCCGCCAGCAGGCGATAGGTCGCGGCCTTCATGCCGTAGGTGTTGAGCCCGTTCCGATCGGTCGGACCGGAGCCCGGAATGACGATCGCCGTCGGCGCGCCGTCGCCATCCACCGGCGGCTCCAGCAATGTGCCGCCGAGCGGTCCTGCGGGGCCTGGCGCTTCCAGGAACGCTTCGACCGGTTCGGCCAAGCTTGTGGACGGCCCGGTCAGGGCGGCGACGACGGCGATGCCGGCGGCGGCAAGCGGCGTTCGCGGCACGTCAGGGATGGGTCGCCTTGAATGCCGGGGTCGCTTCGAGCCGCGCCGCCAGCTTCGCCAGATTCGGCGCCTTCGCCGCGACGTCGAGCTCCTTGCGGGCGAGGCTGGCGAAGGTGAAGGCGACGGTCGCCGAAATGTCCGCCTGGGTCATGCCGTCGCCGTAGAGCCAGCCGTCCGGCCCCGCCGCCTTGGCTGCGGCGTCGAGCGCGCCGAGCGCCGACAGGACCTGATTGTCGCAGCGCTCGACCCAGGACTGCTCCACCTTCTCCTTGGAATGGAAGCGGAGTTCATAGGCCGATCCGACCGCCTTCTCCATCGCCCCGACGGCGGTCGCGACCAGTTTCATGACGTCCCGGCGCGGCTTGCCGCTGTCCGGGATCAGCGCCTTGGCGCCAAGCGTCTCGTCCAGATAGTCGAGGATCGCGGCGGATTCGATCAACACCTCGCCGTCGTCCAGTTCGAGCGCGGGGATGCGGACGACCGGGTTCACCTTCTGGACGCGGTCCCACTCATCGAACGGCGCGGCCGGGACGTGCTCATAGGCGATGCCGGCGGTCTGCATGGTCGCGCCGACGCGGCGCACGAACGGGGAGAGGTATCGGCCGTAAAGCTTCATGGGCTCGGATCCTTGGTCAGGGGCGCCAGCGCAGGCGCAAACTCGGGCGGATCATGGGCCGCGGGTCGTCCCCGAAGCAACCCCTGCCCGGTTCCGGACCGGCATCGCGCGCGGGTCAGTCGCTTTCGTCGGAGAGGCCGCGCCAGTCGCCGTCGCGGTAGGCTTCCAGACCGGGGAAGCGGCGCTTGTAGTCCATGGTGGCGCTGCCCTCGATCCAATAGCCGAGATAGACATGGGCGAGGCCGAGCTCGCGCGCCCGGCGCACCAGCTCCAGCACCACGAACTTGCCGAGGCTGCGCTTC
>DAINCG010000389.1:2027-4634 GCA_036732525.1 Pseudomonadota bacterium
GAAGAAGCTGTAGACCGCGGAGAGCGAATCGTCCGCGAGATCGATCAGGCAGACGGCCATCAGCCGGTCGTCCGCGTCGCGCAGTTCGGCGAGCGCGCTGTCGACGGGCGTGTCCTCGACCATGGCCCGGTAGTCGCGCCAGCCCATTTCCGCCATGTCGCTCTGGCCGTGGCGGCGGTCGAGATAGCGTTTGAACAGGCGGAAATGCTCTTCCGTCGCGCGCGCCGGCCGTTCGCGAAGCGTGAGGTCGGCATTCCGCGCGGCGATGCGGCGCAGCGAGCGGGTCTCGCGGAAATCGGCGACGGGGATGCGTACCGGCACGCAGGCGACGCAGTCGCGGCAGGCCGGGCGGTAGGCCAGGCCATGGCTACGCCGAAAGCCGGCGCGGGCTAGGTCGCCGAAGAAGGCGCCGGCGTCGTCGGTGCGCAGTTCGATCACGAGCTTCTGCTCCGACCGCCAGGCGATATAGGGGCAGGGCGTCGGCGCCGTCGCAAAGAACTGTCGGATGCGCTGTCGGCCTGTGAAGTCCATGCGCGTCTAACGGTGTCCGGGCAGATCGGGAATGCGTCGCACAACAATATATGCGGATCAGTCGACGCGGCAATCGCGAATGGCGATCAGCCGGGTCTCCGGCGGATCACGTTCGCCAGGCAGTGCAGCCCGCCAAGGTTCTCCGCAAGGGGAAGGCAGCCCGGCACAGCGCGCACCTCGAAGCCGAGGCGACGCCAGATGGCGGCAGCAAGCTTGTCCGTGCGGTCGACTTCGGGCCAGCCGTCGTGGCCGTACTCCGGCAGCCAAACCACGCCGTCCGCGACCAGAACGTTGTTATAGGAGGCGAAGAACCACGTGCGCCGGCGGCGGACGACATCGTCCGTCCAGAGCAGCGGCAGCGGCAGGCGCTCGACCGCATAGCCGGCGGCCCGAAGGTCGTGCGCGATCGCGGCGAAAGCGTCCGGCGTCGCGTGCGGCAATGGCGCGTGACCGAGCGCGCGGGCGGCGAGGACGTGATCGCCGACCAGCGCGATCGGCCTGCCGTCGCGGTCGAGGCCGGTCAGGCTGACGAACATGTCGATGTGGAAGATCGGCTGCCGGCTGTCCGGCCGCTGGCCGAAACCGACGACCTCTGTCCAGCCGGGCGCGGGCGTGTCGGTCGGGCGTTCCGTTTCGGAAGGTCCCGGCCGGCCGCCGACAGGCAGGATGGCGCGAGCGCGTCCGTCGACCGAAGCGAACATGGCCGCCAGCGCGCGGCCGCCAGCGTGCGCGTCGCCTCGGCCGATGCGGCGAAGGGAATCCGCGCCGACCAGAACGCGGTCGCGGTCGATCAGAATGTCGCCGCCTTCGAACGGCAGCCCGGTCGGGATGAGCCGGGCGCCCGTGGCGGCGGCGAAAAGCGCCGGCGCCTGCGCGTCGTCGCGGCGGTCGAGGGCGGAGGTCGCGAGAAAGAGCGGGCGGTCGGTCGTATCGCCGGCCGCGATCAGGGCGTCCCTTGCCCAAGCCGTCAGCGTGGCGCCGGCCGGCGCTTTGATGGTCGTCGCCCTGCGCCCGTCCAGCAGGCCGTCGACATCGGCGTTTGCTTCGGCGAGCACCGTGACCGCGCTATTGGGGCCGAGCGCGTCTATCAGGGCGCGATAGACGCTCCGCCATGCATCGGCTTCATAGGCCGGCGCATGCAACAACACGGCGGCGACGGCGCCGCCGCCGGCCGTTTCCGTCAGGCCGGCGGGGCCGGACGTCAGGACTTGGTCGCGCGGATGCCTGGAACGCGAACGCCCGGCACGCGAATGCCGGCGCGCTGGCCGGCCCGCAGTCCGGCGTCCGTAGACGTCGAGTGCTGGATCTTCTGGAAGGTGAAGGCCACCTCCTCAACCTCATGCGTCGCGCCGCCGGCTGCGATCTTCGCCAGTTCCTCTTCCGCGATGTCCATCGGGGCGTCGTCGGTCTTCGGCTTGCGCATCGATCGTCTCCCTCTGCGGTTTAAGCCATCGCCCAAGATTAAGCGCGTCTTCGCCCGTCAACCAGTGACCGGGGTCACCCGGACGCCCTCGCAACGCGGAAATTGCGATGTTAGGCTGCCGGGAAGTCGCCCGAGTATCCCGCAGACGAGAGCAAATCCCATGATCGACGCCCGCGCCTTCCGTGACACGCTCGGCCGCGTGCCGACCGGCGTTTCGGTCATCACGACCCGGGACGCGGCGGGGCAGCTCGACGGCGTGACGGTCGGGTCGTTCAGTTCGTTGTCGCTCGACCCGCCTCTCGTGCTCTGGAGTCTCGACAAGAAGGCGAACTGCCATGCGGCCTTCATGGCTTGCAGCCACTTCGTCGTGAACGTGCTGGCGGAGGATCAAGCCGACCTTTCCCGCGTCTTCGCGACGAAGGAAGCGCGGCCCTGGGACGAACTCGACCACGCGCCCGCCGAAATGACCGGCGCGCCGAAGTTTCCGGGCTGCTGCGCCTATCTGGAATGCGAGATGGAGGCGCGGCATCCTGGCGGCGACCACGACATCTTCATCGGGCGCGTGCTGCGGCTCGAGCCCGCGACGGCGGGCCGGCCGTTGCTGCACTTCGGCGGGGCCTATCGTCGCCTGGACGAAGATCGCGTCGCCTGAT
>DAINCG010000390.1:0-4594 GCA_036732525.1 Pseudomonadota bacterium
TCGACGCATCGGCGCCGCCATAGGCCTCGGGGAAGGGGAGCGCCAGCCATCCGGCCTCCGCAAGCGCCCGGTAGGCGTCGGTCGGCTCCTGCTTGGCTTCGTCCATTTCGGCGATCTTCGACTGCGGCAGGACGCGGGTCAGCAGGTCCAGCACGTTGTCGCGGATCAGGACCTGTTCGTCGGTGAAGCCGAAGGTCTTATAGTCGGTCATGCGCGGTCTCTCCCTGGGCGCCGCGATTGAACCCGATCCGCCGTCCGGCCGTCCATGCCCGTCCTGATCCTCGCCATCGTCGCCATGCTCGTGCAGCAGACCATCGCCACCACGGCGAAGCTCGGCATGCCGTCGATGTTCCCGACCGTCGCGGCCGACCTCGGCCTCGATGCGAAACTCGCGCTCGGCTACACCTGGATGTACGCGATCTGCGCGATCCTGGTGATGGCGGGCTGCGGCGGCGCGCTCCGGCGCTGGGGCGCGCTCCGCACCAGCCAGATCGGCTGCGTCGCGATGGCCGCCGGCCTCGGCGTCGCCGCCCTCCTGGCGCAGCCTTGGCTGGCGCTGCCGCCGTTAATCCTCGGCATTGTGCTGAACGGCGGCGGCTCGACCGTGGCGACGCCGGCGAGTTCGCAGATCCTCGCGAAATACGCGCCGCCGAAATGGGCGCCGCTGGTCTTCTCGATCAAGCAGACGGGCGTGCCGGCGGGCCTCGCGATCTCCGGCATGATTCTCGCCCCGGCGGCGGCGCATTTCGGCTGGCGGGAGGCGCTCGGCGGCCTCGCCGTCGTCTGCCTCGTCATCGCGGTGGCGCTGCAGCCGCTCCGGGCGGAGTTCGACAGCGACCGCGATCCCGCGGCGCGGCCGCGCTGGCGCGATTTTCCGGACACGGTGCGCGCCGTGCTGGCGGCGCCGGAACTGCGCGGCCTCGCGGTCGCGGCCTTCTGCTTCGTCGGCATGCAGTCCGTCTTCATGGGCTTCAGCGTGACGTATCTGCACGAGGCGTTGGGCTACGCGACGGAGGACGCGGGCCCGATCTTCGGCGCGGCGGCGCTGATCGCGGTGCCGGCGCGTATCTTCTGGGGCTGGATCGGCAGCACCTTCGTCAAGCCGAACACGTTGCTCGCCGGCATGGCCGCGATCATGGCCGTCTCGACCGCCGCCATGGGCGCCTTCGCCGAAACCTGGTCGACCACGGCCGTCTTCGCCGTCTTCGCGGTCGTCAGCCTCTCCGTCCTGTCGTGGCACGGCGTGCTTCTATCGGAAGCCGCACGCCTCGCGCCGGCGGGGGAGGCGGGCCGCTTCACCGGCGGCGTGCTGGCGTTCGGCTCGGCCGGGCAGGTGGCCTACCCGATGCTGTTCGGCGCGACGTACTTTCTCGGAGGTTACGGATTGGCCTATCTCGCCATCGGCCTCCCGGCCCTCTTCGTCGGCTGGTGGATATTGCGAGGCGAGCGTGCCAGACGATGACCTCGAAGATTTGCTCAAGACTCATCGCCATAGGAGCAGATTGCTAAAGGAGGGCAGCCAATGACCGTCGCTGAACGTGTGGTGGAGTTTTTGAAGGAACGGCCTGGCGAAGATTTCTGCGACATTTGTATCGCGAAGGCGTTGGATCTAGCGCGCGAACAGCAAGCCTATCACGTGACTAACGTACTTGGCTTAACAGTCGAGTATGATCGAGTGAGAGACGTGTGTTCTGTTTGTGGCTCGAATTCGCGAAACGTGACACGATTTCGTCGTTCGGCTCCAAAGCTCGGTGGGGCTGAACGCTAAGGGCTGTGAACGCGCGCAATTGGCGCGCGGACGCCAACCCAGAACGCTTGAATTCCGCCGCCGCCCCCCGTATAACCCCGCGTTCCTAAGCGAGCCGCCTGGCGAAAGGGCATGCCTCGGCGGTTCAGAACGGCCTATGGCCGACACTCTCAAAAGCGAGGTGCAAAATGCCCAAGATGAAGACGAAAGCGAGCACCAAGCGTCGCTTCCGCAAGACCGCGAGCGGCAAGCTCAAGTTCAACGTCGCCTACAAGCGGCATTGCCTCTCCTCGAAGTCGACGAAGATGAAGCGGCAGGCGCGCGGCACGCGCATCCTGTCCGAGGCGGACGCGAAGATCGTCCGCCAGTTCATGCCGTACGGCTGAACTCCGTCCTCGTCCCTAGAATTTAAGGAGCAGCGCCATGTCCCGCGTCAAAGGCGGCGTCGTCAGCCGCGCCCGTCACAAGAAGGTTCTTAAGGCCGCCAAGGGTTACCGCGGCCGGTCGAACAACAACTATCGCCTGGCTCTCGAGCGGGTCGAAAAGGCGATGCAGTACGCCTATCGCGACCGGCGTACGAAGAAGCGCAACTTCCGCGCTCTCTGGATCCAGCGGATCAACGCCGGCGCGCGCGAGCACGGCATGAGCTACAGCCAGCTCATGAACGGCGTGCACAAGGCGGGGATCGAGGTCGATCGTAAGATGCTGGCCGACCTCGCCATGAACGACGCCGCGGGCTTTGCGTCCATCGTCGAAAAGGCCCGCGCCGCGATCTCCTGAACCCGGGACGCGAGGGCAAGCCCATGACCGCCGATCTGGATCAGGTCCAGGCGGAGTTGATCGCCGCCGTCGAGGGCGCGGACACGTTGGACGCGCTGGAGGCGGCGCGCGTCGCCGCCGTCGGCCGCAAGGGCCGGGTCGGGCAGCTGATGCAGGCGCTCGGCGGCATGCCGCCGGACGAGCGGCGCGGCTATGGCCAGGCCGTCAATGCGCTGAAGACCGCTGTCGAGGCGGCCATCGAAGCCCGCAAGGCGGACCTGGAGCGCGGCGCGCTCGACGCGCGGCTCGCGGCCGAGCGGATCGACCTCACGCTGCCGGCGCGGCCGGAGGCGGAAGGGCGCATCCACCCGATAAGCCAGACGATCGACGAGATCGTCCAGATCTTCGGGCAGATGGGGTTCCGGGTCGCCGAAGGCCCGGACATCGAGGACGACTGGAAGAACTTCACCGCCCTCAACATCCCGCCGGAACACCCGGCTCGGCAGGAGATGGACACCTTCTATCTCCGCGCCGGCGACGACGGCGTGCGCCCGGTGCTGCGCACCCACACCAGCCCCGTTCAGATCCGCACGATGATGACGGAGCCGCCGCCGATCCGCGTGATCGTGCCGGGCCGCACATATCGCTCCGACCATGACGCGACCCATTCGCCGATGTTCCATCAGGTCGAAGGTCTGGTGATCGAAGAGGCGATCCACATGGGCCACCTCAAGGGCTGCCTGATCGAATTCTGCCGCACCTTCTTCGAGGTCGCCGACCTGCCGGTGCGCTTCCGGAACAGCCACTTCCCGTTCACGGAGCCGTCGGCCGAAGTGGACATCGGCTGCACCCGCGCCGGGGGCGAGCTGAAGATTGGCCATGGCGACGACTGGCTGGAAATCCTGGGCTCCGGCATGGTGCACCCGAAGGTGATCGTCAATTGCGGGCTCGATCCCGCGAAGTATCAGGGCTTCGCCTTCGGCATGGGCATCGAGCGGATCGCCATGCTGAAATACGGCATCCCCGACCTGCGCACCTTCTACGATTCGGACCTGCGCTGGCTCCGCCATTACGGCTTCGCCGCGCTCGACGTTCCGGGCGCGCTCGGGGGACTGCACCGATGAAGTTCACGCTCGCGTGGCTGAAGGAGCATCTCGACACCGAGGCGTCGCTCGACGAAATCGGCGAGAAGCTGACCATGATCGGGCTGGAGGTCGACAGCGTCGTCGACCGCGGCCCGGCGCTCGCCGCCTTCAAGACGGCGCGGGTGATCTCCGCGACCCAGCATCCGAACGCCGACCGGCTGCGCGTCTGCATCGTCGACACCGGCGACAGCGAGGTGCAGGTCGTCTGCGGCGCGCCGAACGCGCGCGAGGGCATGGTCGGCGTGTTCGCGCCCTCCGGGACCTATATTCCGGGCAGCGACTTCACGCTGAAAGACGCCGAGATTCGGGGCGTCGCCTCCCAGGGCATGCTCTGCTCGGAGCGGGAACTCGAGCTATCCGACGAACATGACGGCATCATCGACCTTGATCCGAACGTGCCGATCGGCGCGCCCTTCGCGAAGATCGCCGAGCTCGACGATCCGGTGATCGAGGTCGGGCTGACGCCCAATCGCGGCGACTGCGCTGGCGTGCGCGGCATCGCCCGCGACCTCGCGGCGGCGGGCCTCGGCAGCCTGAAGCGGGCGCCGGGCTGGGACCAGCAGGTGCAGCCCGCGTTCGAAAGCCCGGTCGGCGTGACGCTCGACTTTCCGGCCGACTCGAAGGACGCCTGCAAGGCCTTTGCCGGCCGTTACATTCGGGGCGTCAAGAACGGCCCGAGCCCCAGGTGGCTGCAGGACCGGCTGCGCGCCATCGGCCTGCGTCCGATTTCGGCCCTGGTCGACATCACGAATTTCTTCACCATGGACGCCGCGCGGCCGCTTCACGTCTTCGACGCGGCGAAGCTCCAGGGCGACATCGTCGTGCGCCTGGCGCGGGACGGCGAGGAACTGGCCGCGCTCGACAACCGCACATATGCGCTCGGCGACGGCATGACGGTCGTGGCCGACCAGTCCGTTGCGCTGGCGCTCGGCGGCATCATCGG
>DAINCG010000391.1:0-4592 GCA_036732525.1 Pseudomonadota bacterium
GTGATCAGCAGCACGACCGCGCCCTGGCCCAGCACGCGGCGCGACCAGTCGACGTTGAAGCGGTGCAGACACTCGCCGATGCGCGTGCCGCCCTCCCAGTCCTCGACCGTCGCCGCGACCCGGTCGAGCGCCAGATCCACGTCCCGGCCGCGTAGCTGGCGGGTGATGTTGGTGAGGCGCGTGCCGAAGACGAAGCTGTGCACCCGGTCGCGCGCCGTCGCCAGCGCATGCAGGAAATGCAGCAGCATGCGCGAATACCGGGCCATGGAGCCGGAGATGTCGCAGAGCGCCACCAGCGGCGGCGGCCGGCGCCGGGGCGCCTTGCGGGCAAGCGGGATGACGCCGGGACCGCCGCGGAGCTGGGCGCGGAGCGTCGCCCGCATGTCGGCCTGGCGGCCGCGCGGGTCGGGCCGGAAACGGCGGGTCGGCAGGTCCTTCAGCGGCAGGGAGAGACGGGCGATGGCGCGCTTCGCCGCTTCCGCCTCGTCCGCCGTCATCGTCTCGAAGTCGATCTGCTTCAGCGCCTCACGGTCCGACCAGACGAGGCGCATGTCGACCTCGACCTCGCGCGCTTCCGGCGGCGGCAGGTCGGGGGGCGCGTCCGGGCGGAAGGCGTCGGTCAGGCGCTGCGGCGGGGGCGGCGCGTCCGAATTTCCTTCCGGGCTGAACGAGGGCAGCAGCATGCCCATCATGCGTTCCAGGTAGTCGGGGCTGCGCCAGTACATGTGGAAGGCCTGGTCGAACAGCTCCCGCTGTTCGGGCGCCGCAACCAGGGTCGCGTGCAGCGCCCAGTAGAACTGATCGCGGTCGAGCGCGTCGACGGCGCGGACGGCCTCGACGGCGCGCAGGCCGTGGCCGGGACCGATGGGCAGGCCGGGGCGGCGGAGCGCGCGCGCGAAATGCACGATGTTGTGGGCGAGCCGGCCTTCGTCGTCCGCGGCCGCGCGTCCATGCGGCGGGTCAGCCATCGCCCGCGGCGAGATCGGCCTTGACCTCGTCCAGCAGCCGTTTTGCCTCGCCGCCGGCCATGCGCTGGATGTCGTCCTGGTATTTCAGCAGCACGCCCAGGCTGTTCGAGACTGCGGCCGGGTCGAGCGCCACCGCGTTCAACTGCATCAGCGCGTTCGCCCAGTCGATCGTCTCGGCGACTCCCGGCAGTTTGAAAAGGTCCATGCCGCGCAGCCGGCGTACATAGGCCACGATCTGGCGGGTGAGTTCGGCATTGGCCTCGGGCGCCTTGATCCCGAGGATCGCGAGTTCCCGTTCGGCGGACGGATAGTCGACCCAATGGTAGAAGCAGCGCCGCTTCAGGGCGTCATGGATTTCGCGGGTCCGGTTCGAGGTGATGACCACGATGGGCGGTTCCGCCGCCCGGATCGGCCCGATTTCGGGCACGGTCACCTGGAAGTCGGAGAGCGCTTCCAGCAGGAAGGCTTCGAACGGCTCGTCGGCCCGGTCCAACTCGTCGATCAGCAGGACCGGCGGGCCGGAATCGTGCCGCCGCATCGCCTGCAGCAGCGGGCGCTCGATCAGGAAGCGTTCGGAAAAGATGTCCGCGCCGAGGCGCGACCGGTCAGCGTCGCCGCCCGCCTCGGCCAGGCGGATTTCGATCATCTGGCGCTGGTAGTTCCACTCGTAGACCGCGGCGGCGAGGTCCAGGCCCTCGTAGCACTGTAGCCGGATCAGGCGGCGGCCGAGGGTGTGGGCCAGGACCTTCGCGATTTCGGTCTTGCCGACGCCGGCCTCGCCCTCGAGGAAGAGCGGCCGGCCAAGCCGAAGCGAAAGAAAGAGCGCGGTCGCCAGGCTCTCGTCCGCGACATAGTCGCCGGCGGCCAGGAGCGCGACGACGTCCGGTACGGAATTGGGAACCGTGCGCGCCACTACTTTCGCTGCCACCCGCCGCTGGAGCCCTGGTAGAAGGCCCCGCCGGGCAGGCCGTTGATGATCTTCTCGGCCGACAGGCGGCCGACTTCCTCGATGCCGACGCCGTTCTGGCTGGCGATGCGGCGATAGTGGTCGCGCCGCTTGGCGTTCACGCTCTCGATAAGCTGCTGAACGTCGCCGGACGGCGTCCGGACCGGCGCCAGGTAGCCGGAACGGGTTTCGCCGACCAGACCCTGGGTCCGGGCGGCGTCGAGCGAGATGGCGGCCGCGGGCAAGGCGGCGACGGCCGACATCACTGCGATCGCAAGCGCTGCGATCGCGTAACGCAGGCGTACCATCAGAAAATCTCCTTGTTCTCGTTGATCACGTCCTCGATCTCCCGTTCGACCTTGACCCGGACTTCCCGTTCGATCTTGACGTTGAGGTTGATCACGATGGGCTTGTCGGGCGCGGCTAATCTGACCGTCGGTTCGCATGCGGCCACTGCCATCGCGGCGGCGCCGCAAACGACCATGACCTTCGCGGCCCCGACAATAGCTTCGCGCATCCTCATGGCTTGAATATGGCGGCGTCGGCGCCAAAACGCCAGTATGCGAACGGCTACGTCCGGCGGCCGGCGCAGGAGACAATGCATATGGTTAAGCTTACGAAAATTTACACCCGTGGCGGCGACGCGGGCCTGACGTCGCTCGTAACGGGCGAGCGGCGGCCGAAGCACGATCTGCGCATCGCGGCGAACGGCGCGGTGGACGAGGCCTCCTCCGCCATCGGCGTGGCCCGCCTCCACCTGGAGGGCGCCGCCGCCGCGGCATTGGCGCGCATCCAGAACGACCTGTTCGACCTCGGCGCGGACATCTCGACCCCCGAGGGCGTCGAGGGCGCGCTCCGCGTCGTCGACGCCCAGGTCGACCGCCTGGAGCGGGAGATCGACGCGCTCAACGACGAGCTGACGCCGCTGACCTCCTTCGTCCTGCCGGGCGGCTCGCCCGCCGGCGCCCATCTGCATATGGCGCGCGCCTTGACGCGGCGGGCGGAGCGTGCGGCGACGCGCCTCAACGCGGAGGAGCCGCTCAATCCGCCGGCGCTCAAATATCTGAATCGGCTTTCCGACCTTCTGTTCCAGATGGCCCGGATGGCGAACGACCGCGGCGCTGCCGACGTGCTCTGGGTTCCCGGTCAGAACCGCTGACGCGAGCCCTCGTTCAGGCGACGCGAACGTCGGCGCGCGGCAGGCGGCACTTCGCCGACAGGATGCCGGGGCCCGCATGCTCGACGATGAGTTCGCCGCCATGCGCCTGGGCGAGGCGCGTGGCCAGATTGAGATCGATGCTGGCCGTCGCCGTCCGCGCCGGCTCGATATGCCCGTCCGTCGCCGCGTAGCCGGCGGGGTCGCCGACGCGAACGCTGACGCTCGCCCACTCGCCCTCGCCCCGCGCCTCGACCGAGACCGTGGCCGCGTCGCGCGCATAGCGGCCGGCGACGGTCAGCAGCCGCACCAGGATCTGCCTGAGGCGGTCCGGGTCGGCGTCGAACAGAAGGCCGGCCTCGGCCGACGGCGCGATGTTCAGCGGCAAGGGCGCGATGCGCGCCGCCGCTTCGGAGGCGGCGACGCCGATCGCGTCCGCCGCGGAGGTCGAGGCGCGTTCCAGGCTGGCGCGGCCGGCCTCGATCGCGGCGACGTCGATGATGTCGTCCACCATGTCGATGAAGGCGTTGGCGGCAGTCAGGATGTCGTCGAGATACTCCGTTTGCTGCGCGCCGATCGGTCCGGCCGTCTCGGCGCGCAGGATCTCCGCGAATCCGACGATCGTCGTCAGCGGCGTGCGCAGTTCATAGGAAATACCCGCCAGGAATTCGGATTTCAGGCGGTCGATCGCCTTGAGCGCCTCGGCCTGTTCGCGCAGGCCCTGCTCGACGACGTAGCTGTCCGTGACGTCGTAGATCGCAATCAGCACGCTGCCGTCCGCGAGCGGGGCGGTTTCGATCTCGAGTACGCGGCCGGCGCGCGTCGTCGCGTTCAGGCGGATCGCCTTGTGGCCGACGACCGCCTCGACCAGATCGTCGCGGCCGTCGCGCCAGGTCGCCGCCGTCAGCGCCTGGCGGGCGAGGTCGGCGAGTTCGGAGATGTGCGGCTCGCGCGCCCCGCCGACCTTGGGGGCCTGGAAGATGGCGTCGAACGCCGGGTTGGACAGGCGCAGGCGACCGTCTTCCCCGAAAACGGCGATGCCTTCCTGCAGCGCGTCGAGCGTCTGGCGCTGCACGCGGTCGAGCGTCTTGAACGACCGTTCCAACGCCAGCCGGTCGGTCGCGTCGTCGTAGATGAAGATCAGTCCGCCCTGGGGGTGCGGGGCCGCGATTTCCTTCAGCGTCCGGCCGTCCGGCAGGAACATGTACTCTTCCCGCGCTTCCAGGAGCGATTGGAAGTCGGCGGCGCGCTCCGCCTTGAACGCCTGGAAGTCCACCACCTCCGGCAGGATGCGCCGGGCGCGCAGATCCTCCAGCATCTCAGCGAGCGGCATGTCGACGAGCCGGCTCGCCTCGAAGCCGAACAGGCGCGCGAAGGCCGCATTGAAGAAGGCGATCCGCCTGGCGGCCGTGAAGACGACAATGGCGGAGCCGACCCGTTCCAGGACTTCGGCGTGCGCCTCGACCAGGCGGGCCTGGGCGGCCTGCGCCGCGATCAGGGCGGTCACGTCGCGGCCGTCGCC
>DAINCG010000392.1:0-4590 GCA_036732525.1 Pseudomonadota bacterium
AAAGGATGATCGCGATCAGCACGATGATCTTGCCGAGCACGGCGCCGGAGACCGGCTCCAGGAACTTGTTGACGACGCCGAGCGTCATCGCGCCGACCAAGGTGCCCCAGAGATTGCCGACGCCGCCGAACACGACGACCATGAAGCTGTCGATGATGTAGGACTGGCCGAGATTGGGGCTGACATTGTCAATCTGGCTGAGCGCGACGCCCGCCATGCCGGCGACGCCGGATCCCAGGCCGAAGGTCAGCGCGTCGACCCGGCCGGAGCGGATGCCCATGGCGTTCGCCATGCGCCGGTTCTGGGTGACGGCGCGCATTTCCAGGCCCATTGGCGTGAAGCGGATCAGCGCCATGACGGCGAACAGGACCGCGAGCGCGAAGACGATGATCCAGATGCGGTTGTAGGTCAGCAGCACGCCGCCGGCGAGCTCGACGGCGCCGCTCATCCATTCGGGATTGCCGACTTCCCGATTGGTCGGCCCGAAGATCGAACGCACCGCCTGCTGCAGGATCAGCGAGACGCCCCAGGTCGCGAGCAGCGTCTCCAACGGCCGGCCATAGAGCCAGCGAATGACGGAGCGTTCGAGCGCGACGCCGAGCAGGCCGGAGGTCAGGAACGCCGCCGGCACGGCGATCGCAAGCGAGAGGCCGAAATACTCGGGCGCCGCGGCGCGGAACGCCTCTTGAATCATGAATGTGACATAGGCCCCGATCATCACCATCTCGCCATGCGCCATGTTGATGACGCCCATGACGCCAAAGGTGATGGCGAGGCCGATCGCGGCGAGCAGCAGGACCGAGCCCAGGCTCACGCCCTGAAAGACGGAGCCGATCGCGCGATATAGAACCAGCCGGTCCTCGACCGCGTCGAGGGCCGTCACGGCGGCCGCCCGGACGTCGGCGTCGGTTTCCGCGTCCGACGCGAGCCGGCCGAGGATCGAGCGCGCTTCGGTCGCGTCGCTCTCGCCCATGCGCTCCACGGCGGCGATCCGGTCGGCCTTGGGCGCGTCGGGGCGGCTGTCGATGACGGCGAGCGCGAGGCCCATGGCGCTTTTGACCGCCTCGTCGGTCTCGGCGTCGACGCGGGCGAGCAGCGCGTCGCGCAGGTCGGGATCGGGCGACTTCAGCAGCTGCGACGCCGCTTCGAGCCGCTTCGCCGGGTCAGGATTGGAGAGATTGAGTTCGCCGAGCGCGCCGCGGATGGCCCGACGGATGCTGTTGTTGATGCGGATCTTCGTGATTTCGCTGGACGGCGCCTCGCCGACTTCGTCGCCCGTGATCGGGTCGGTCAGCCGGTAGACGTCGCCCGACCGCTTTGCGATCACGACAAGCTTGTCGGAATTCCGGTAGTAGAGATCGCCGTCGCTCAGCGCCGCGATGATCGCCGCCGCGACCGGCTCGCCCGACGAGGCGAGCGCCTTGACGCCGTCGGCGCGCTTCGATGCAGAGCTTTCGGTCAGCAGCGCCAGGGCCGCGTCCCGTTCGGCGGGTCCGGCGACGGCATCCTGCGCCACGGTCGTCGCGAAGACGGCGGCGCCCAATGCGATCAACGCGATCGCCATCAGGCGGAGAATTTGGCGGCGCAGACCGGACACGCGAGCTTCCAATTCAAACTTTATGGTGAAGTTTCGGCGCGATTGGGGGGCGCGACGCCGGCCGCGCCCCCCGTCTCACGCTCAAGCGCGATCAGTTCGCCGCGTACTTCGGCTTCTCGCAGTTGCCGCAGACCCACGGATAGGTCCAGTCGGCGGTCAGCTTGGCGCTTTCCGGGATGTAGTCGGACCACGCGTCGCCCACGACCGGGCCGTCGGTCTTCCAGACGGTCTCGAACTGGCCGTCATCCTGCACCTCGCCGATCAGGACCGGCTTGGAGAGGTGGTGGTTGGTGTTCATGACGGCCTTGGAGCCGGTCAGCGACGTCACTTCCTGGCCGTACATCGCCTGGCGGACCGCGTCGACGTCGGTCGTGCCGGCCTGCTGGACCGCCTGGACCCACATCTTGAAGCCAATGTAGTGGGCTTCCATCGGGTCGTTGGTGACGCGCTTCTCGTCCTTGATGAAGGCGTGCCACTGCTTGATGAACGCCTCGTTCTCCGGCGTGTCGACGGACATGAAGTAGTTCCATGCCGCGAGGTGGCCGACCAGCGGAGCGGTGTCGATGCCGGCGAGCTCTTCCTCGCCGACGGAGAAGGCGACGACCGGGAGGTCTTCGGCCTTCACGCCCTGGTTGGCCAGCTCCTTGTAGAACGGCACGTTGGCGTCGCCGTTGATGGTCGACACGACGGCCGTCTTCTTGCCTTCCGAGGCGAACGCCTTGACGCTGGAGACGATCGTCTGCCAGTCGGAATGACCGAACGGCGTGTACTCTTCCATGATGTCGGCGTCGCTGACGCCCTTGGAGTTCAGGAACGCGCGAAGGATCTTGTTGGTCGTTCGGGGATAGACGTAGTCGGTGCCGAGCAGGGCGAACCGCGTGGCGCCGCCGCCGTCCTCGCTCATCAGGTATTCGACCGCCGGGATCGCCTGCTGGTTCGGCGCGGCCCCCGTATAGAACACGTTGCGGGACGATTCTTCGCCCTCATACTGCACCGGGTAGAACAGCATGCCGTTCAGCTCTTCGAACACCGGCAGCACCGACTTGCGGCTGACCGAGGTCCAGCAGCCGAACACCGCGGCGACCTTGTCCTTCTCGATCAGTTCGCGCGCCTTCTCGGCGAACAGCGGCCAGTTGGAGGCCGGGTCGACGACGACCGGCTCCAGCTTCTTGCCGAGCAGGCCGCCCTTGGCGTTCTGGTCCTCGATCAGCATCAGCATGGCGTCCTTCAGCGTCGTCTCGCTGATGGCCATCGTGCCGGAAAGCGAATGCAGGATGCCGACCTTGATCGTGTCCTGCGCCTGAGCGGCGGTGGCCGCCAGGAGCAGGCTTGCGGCCGCGCCGGCTTGAGCCGCCCTTTTTAATCCCCGAGAAAATGCGCGCATCTGGTGCTGCCTCCGTGTGCGAAAGATTGACGAGGCCTAAAGAGCAAGCGCCGTGCCAATGCGCCGCAGCGCGCCGACCGCGAGCGAAACCCCGGTGTTGGACCGGAATCGCAATCTGCATAAATTTCATACAATTTCGCTGTCTGTATATTTTTTAATCATATGTGCTTATCGAAGTGGCGCCGCGCCGGACTTGCGCGCCGGTCCCGCACGCGCGCCGTTTGCTCTACCATCCGCCGAAATCATGCCGGGGAAGGAGAGCGCCATGAGCGCGGAGTTCAAGCAAATTGGGGCGGCGGCGCTGAAGGCCGCGCTGCACGACGGCGATGAGATCGCGATCCTCGATCCGCGCGAGGAAGCCGTCTTCCACGACCGCCACCTGCTGATGGCGGCCTCCGTCCCGATCGGCCGCATGGAATTGCTGCTCGACGACATGGTCCCCCGCCGCAATGTCCGCGTCGTCTGGTGCGACGACGGCGACGTCCATGTCGACGGCGCGCCGCTCGCCGAGGCGGCCGCCCGGCGGACGGCGGCCCTCGGCTATACGGACGTCTGCGTGCTGACGGGCGGCGTCGGGGCTTGGGAGGCCGCCGGATATCCCGTCTATTCCGGGGTTCACGTGCCGAGCAAGGCCTTCGCCGAGGTCGTCGAGCACGAGGCGGGCACGCCTTACGTCTCGGCCGAGGAGTTGAAGGCGATGATCGACGAGAAGGCCGACATCGTCATCCTCGACACCCGGTCCTACGAGGAGTTCCACGCCAACAGCATCCCGACCGCGGTCAGCGCGCCCGGCGCGGAGATCGTCTACCGGTTCAAGGACCTCGTCCCCTCGCCCGAGACGACGGTCGTGGTGAATTGCGGCGGCCGGACGCGCAGCATCATCGGCGCCCAGGCGCTGATCAACGCGGGCGTGCCGAACATGGTGGTCTCCTTGAAGAACGGCACCCAGGACTGGCACCTCGCCGGCTACGAAGTCGTCGCAGGCGCGACGCGGCAGGCGCCGGACGTCTCGCCGGCGGCGCGGGACGCCGCCCTGGCCTACGCGAAGCGGATCGAGGCGCTGTCCGACGTCCGGCGCATCGATGCCGCGACGCTCGCGGCGTGGCGGGGCGAGGCGAACGCCCGCACGCTCTACCTGATCGACGTGCGCACCGCCGCGGAATTCACGGCCGGCCACGCGCCCGGCGCCCGGCACGTCGCCGGCGGCCAGCTCGTACAGGAAACGGACCGGCACATGGCGATCTGGGGCGCGCGCGTCGTGCTGTTCGACAATGACGGCGTGCGCGCGACGCTGACCGCGTCCTGGCTGAAGCAGATGGGCTGGGACGCCGTCGTCATGCGGAACGACGATATCGACGGGCCATTGCAATCCGGCGCCCGCATCCCTCGCGTGCTCGGCCTCGACGCGGCGGCGGCGAAGACGGCGGCGCCGGGCGCGCTGAAGGCCTGGCTCCACGCCGGCGAGGCGGCCGTCGTCGATCTGGCGCTCAGCCGCGACTACTACGCGGGCCACATCCCGGGCGCCTGGTTCGCGCTGCGCAGCCGGCTTCCCGCCGACCTGGCGGCCGTCGGCGATGCGCAGCGACTGGTCTTCACGTCGGACGACGGG
>DAINCG010000393.1:0-1124 GCA_036732525.1 Pseudomonadota bacterium
GGCTTCGTCTTGGGCGCGATCCGCGTCACGGCGGTGGCGCCGGCCGTCGGCGAGTTGGCCGCCGTGCTGATCGAACTGCCGGCGATCCTGCTCGTCGCGTGGGTCGTCTGCGGCCGGCTGGTCCGCCGCTACGACGTGCCGCCGGCGCCGATGCCGCGGATCGTGATGGGCGAAGTCGCGTTCGGCCTCCTGATTTGCGCCGAGTTCGCGCTCGCCGTTCTGGCCTTTGGCCAGAGCCCGGCAGAGCATGTCGCGAGCTACGCGACGCCGCCGGGCATCGTCGGTCTCGCGGGCCAGATCCTGTTCGGCATGATGCCTTTGTTCGCAGGCCGCCGCCTGTTCAGATGAACCCGACGGCGTGACCGCCGTCGAGGCCGAGGATCTGGCCGGTGACGTAGGCTGACGCGTCGGACGCCAGGAAGACGACCGGGCCGTCCAGGTCCGCCTCCTGCCCCAGGCGGCCCATCGGCACGCGGCTCATCAGCGCCTTGCCGGGCGGCGTCTCCCAATAGCCGCGGTTCATGTCCGTCTCGATGTAGCCGGGGGCGAGCGCGTTGACGTGCACGCCGTGCTTGGCGAGTTCGGCCGCCATTTCCCGCGTCACGTGGTCGAGGCCCGCCTTGGCGGCGTTATAGGCGATCACGCCCGGATTGGTGCGCTGGCCGAGAATCGATGAAATGTTGACGATCGACCCGCCCTGGCCATGCGCCACCATCGCCTTCGCCGTCGCCTGGGCGACGGTCCAGGCGCCGGTCAGGTTGACGTCGATCACCGGGTCCCATTCCGCCGCCGTCACGTCGAGCAGCCGCTTGGTGAGCGCGATGCCGGAATTGTTGACGACGGCGCGCAGGGGACCGAACGCCGCTTCCGCGGCGGCGACGCCTTGGGCGACGCTGTCGCGGTCGGTGACGTCCATGACGATCGGGGCGGCGTTGCCGCCGGCCGCCTTGATCTCCGCCGCGACGGCTTCGAGCTTTTCCCGGTCGCGGGCGGCGAGCGCCACTTGGGCGCCGACGGCCGCGAGCGCCATGGCGAAGCGCCGGCCGAGGCCGCGGCTCGCCCCCGTCACCAATGCTGCGCGCCCGTCCAGGCGAAACAATCGATCGGTCATGGCTTCCCCGTGT
>DAINCG010000393.1:1136-4573 GCA_036732525.1 Pseudomonadota bacterium
CAGAAGCTTGGTATCCTTCGGCCATTCGCCCGCCGGCGTCAAACCAAACCCCGTACGATCAAGGACTTCTTTGCCGATGCCCGATTCCGCGCCGACCAACGCCATCTACGGCCGCAACGCCTTCATCGCCTGCCTTCTGGGGGAAGGCGTGAAGCGCATGTTCGGCAATCCGGGCACCACGGAACTGCCGATCATGCATGCGCTCTCCGACTATCCGGAGATGGGCTACGTGCTGGCCATGCAGGAATCCGTGGTGATCGCCATCGCTGACGGCTATTCGCGCGCATCGGGCGAACTGGTCGCCTGCAACGTCCACGTGGCGCCCGGTCTCGGCAACGCCATGGGCGCGATCTACACCTCAAAGATCGGCGGCACGCCGATGATCGTGACCGCCGGCCAGCAGGAGCAAGGGCACGGACTGACCGAGCCGCTGCTCTACGACCCCCTGGTGCCGATCGCGCAGTCCCAGGTGAAGTGGGCGGCGGAGGTGACGCGGATCGAGGACCTGCCGCGCGTCATGCATCGCGCCGCCAAGATCGCGACCACGCCGCCGACCGGGCCGGTCTTCATCTCGCTGCCGGGCGATATTCTGAACATGCAGGGCGCGATCGACCTCGGCGCCGCGACGCGCGTCGACGCCCGCGTCCGCCCGAGCGACGCCGGGCTCGAAGCGCTGGCGGATGCGCTGCTTTCCGCGCAACGGCCGGTGCTCATCGCGGGCCATGAGATCATCGCGGCCGATGCGTTCAAGGAGATCGCCGCCCTGGCGGAAGCCCTCGGCGCGCCGGTCTACCAGCAGACCATCATCGACGGCGCCCACTTCCCGAGCGAGCATCCCTGCTACATGGGCGTGTTGACGCGAACCCAGCCCGTGGTGCGCAAGAAGCTCGAAGCCTTCGACCTGATGGCCTGCATCGGCGCGGACGCGCTCAAGATGTCCGTCTACAGCGAGGTCGAGCCGATGCCGGAGACGATGCGTCTGATCCAGATCGGCCAGCGGGACTGGGAGCTCGGCAAGAACTACGCCGCCGAACTCGCGGTCCGGGCCGACGTCGGCGAGACGCTCCGCGCGCTGACGCCGCTGATCCGGAAGAAGGGCGGCGACGCGCTCGCCAAGGCGGCGGCCGCCCGCGTCGAGGGTTTCGCCAAGGACAATTGGTCCACGGCCAAGGCCGCCAAGACCGAGGCGGCGAAGGCCAAGCGCGACGCAAGCCCGCTCGATCCGAACTGGATGATGATGCGGCTGGTCGAGATGCTGCCCGAGCGCGCGATCGTCGTCGACGAGGGCATCACGGCCGCCGGCACGCTGGTCGACTTCCTGCCCTACCGCGACCGCTACAGCTATTTCGGCAATACCTCGGGCGGCATCGGCTGGGGCATCGCCGCCGCGGTCGGCGTGCAGGAGGCGCAGCCGGACCGGCAGGTCGTCGCGATCATCGGCGACGGCAGCGCCATGTACGCGATCCAGGCGCTCTGGTCGGCGGCCAACTGCAAGCAGCAGACCGTCTTCGTCATCTGCAACAACCAGGGCTACTCGATCCTGAAGCAGCGCCTGAAGAGTTTCCACGGCAACGACAAGCCGATCGGCATGGACTTCAAGGATCCGCCGCTCGACTGCACGGCGCTCGCCAAGGGCTTCGGCGTCGCGGGCGAGCGCGTCGCCGACGCCGACGCCTTTGAAGCCGCTTTCGCCCGCGCGCTCGCCCATGACGGGCCCTATGTCATCGAAGCCATGACGACCTGACGCCGGCGGTTTCGCGTCGGTCGGCGAAATGGCATAACCCCGGCGATGCGACGTCTCCCGACCATGATCGCCGGCTGCGCCGCCTTGCTCGCTTCGGCCTGCACCGATGTTCGCGAGACGGAGCCGCCGCGCACGGCGACCGAGCAGCTCCTGTTCTCGCGGCGGACAGGGCGGCGGAGAAACTGGCGTTCAGCATTCCCGAGGGTACGCGCGTCTATGTCGACGGCCGGTTCGTCGACACGCTGGACGGCAAGTACCTGCTGGCGAGCATCCGCGACAAGGTGCTGCGGTCGGGCGGCCGGATCGCGAACCTTCGGGGCGAGGCGGATATCGTGTTCGAGCCCAGGGTCGGCGCGCTTTCGGTCGACCGGCGTGCGATCGCGCTGGGCGTGCCGGCGATCCCGATTCCGCTGACATCGGACGAGGTGCCGGAACTGCCGCTCTTCAAGCGGGACCGCCGGCAGGGCGTCGTCAAGCTGGCTCTGGTCAGCTACGACGCGGAGACGGGCGAACTCGCCCAGTCGCTCGATCCCGTCTATGCCTTTTCCGAGCGGACGGAATGGACGCTGCTGCTGTTTATCTCCTGGGAGGAGAACGACCTGATCCCGCCGCCCGAGGACGATGCCTGGATAAACGACGGGACCTTCGACTGAGACGGACGCCGCCTATCCGGCGAAGCTGGCGGCGATCTGGTTCACGAAAAGGGCGGTGAACAGCAGGATGACCATCAGGAGCGCAGCGGGCGGGCCTTCGACCTCGAGCGCCGACTTCACGATAAACCAGTCGTAGACCAGCGACCAGAAACCGACGACGACGACCCAGAAGCCGTAGGCGTCCGATGGCGCGCCGAATATGCCGAGCGCCGCGATGCCGACGGTCAACACGCCGCCCTGAACCAGGGCGGCCCAATTGTGCGCGATGACGTAGCGCGGCCAGAAATCCTGGCGCTTCATGTGACGCGCGAACTCGGCCGCGATGTTGAGCGCGAGCAGCCAGCCCACGACCAGCCAGCCGGTGGCGAGCGGCGCGCGGCCGATGCCGCCGCCGTCTTCCTGAAAGGCGCTCACAGTCAGGCTCGAGACGAGCCAGTCGAGCGCCATCACGATCGGCAGCGCCCGGAAGGACCGCCAGAAGGCACGATCGTCGTCCTCGAAGTCGCGCGCCGCCGTCGCGTCGAACCGGGCGAGCCGCCAGGCGATGCCGACATTCCGGGCCGCGTCCGCGAACATCGGCGCGCTCAGCCCGCGAAGAAGGCGCGCAGGATGCGGAGATAGGTCTCCGCGAGCGCACGCACATCGTCCGTCGCGACGTGCTCGTCGACCTGATGGGCGGTCGCGCTGATCAGACCGAGCTCGACGACGGGGCAGTAGTCCTTGATGAAGCGGGCGTCGGATGTGCCGCCGGAGGTGGAGAATTCCGGCCGGCGGCCGGATACGGCCTCGACCGCCGCCGCGACGATCTCGGTCAGCCGCCCGGGCGCCGTGACGAAGCTTTCTCCGGAGACCGACGTCTGGAGATCGTATCGACGGCCGAGCGCGTCGAGCCGGCGGCGGAGCTCCGCTTCCAGATCGGCGCCCGTGAAATTGGCGTTGAAGCGCACGTTGAAGCGCGCTTCCGCCTTCGCCGGAATCAGGTTGGTCGTGGCGTTGCCGACGTCGACGGAGGGGAGCTGCAGGCTGGACGGCGGGAAGTG
>DAINCG010000394.1:0-4568 GCA_036732525.1 Pseudomonadota bacterium
GCTGCTGCTGTCGGAACAGGCCGAGATCGATTCGAAGCCGATCCTCGAGATCTACGCCGACGACGTGAAGTGCAGCCACGGCGCCACCGTCGGCGACATCGACGAGGACCAGCTCTTCTACCTGCGCGCCCGCGGCGTGCCGGCCGAAACGGCGCGTCAGCTTGTCGTTCGCGGCTTCCTGGCCGACGCCGCCGAGGGACTTGGCGACGTCGACCTGAAGCGCGCCGTCCTCGCTTCCCTTGACGCCGCCGTCGGCGTGGAGACCGAGCAATGACCGCAACCGTCGCCGAACTCCGGCCGAACTACGACGTCGAGGCGATCCGCCGGGACTTCCCGATCCTGCATCAGCAGGTGAACGGCCACGACCTCGTCTTCCTCGACACCGCGGCGAGCGCCCAGAAGCCGCGTCAGGTCATTCAGGCAATGGTCGACATCATGGAGCGCGACTACGCCAACGTGCATCGCGGCGTCTACGGCCTGTCGCAGCGCGCCACCGACATCTTCGAATCAGCCCGCACCAAGGTGGCGGGCTTCCTGAACGCCCCGCACGAGGATTCGATCGTCTTCGCCAGGGGCGCCACGGAGGCGATCAACCTCGTCGCGGCCTCCTATGGCGACCGGCTGGGTCCGGGCGACGAAATCCTGACCACCGAGTTCGAGCATCACTCGAATATCGTGCCGTGGCAGCTTCTGGCGGAACGCAAGGGCGCCAAGGTCGTCTTCGCGCCGATCACGGACGCGGGCGAACTCGACATGGACGCGACGCGCGCCCTGATCGGGCCGCGCACCAAGATCGTCGCCGTCGCCCATGTGGCGAACACCATGGGCACGGTATTGCCGGTCGCGGAACTTGCGCGTCTCGCGCACGCCGCCGGGGCCGTCATCCTGGTCGACGGCTGCCAGGCGGCGCCGCATATGGCGGTCGACGTGCAGGCGCTCGACGTCGATTTCTACGCGTTCTCCGGCCACAAGATCTACGGCCCGACGGGGATCGGCGCGCTCTATGGCCGTCCCGAAATCCTGGCCGAGATGCCGCCCTATCAGGGCGGCGGCGAGATGATCGAGACGGTCGAGAAGACCGGATCGACCTACAAGGAGCCGCCGCACCGGTTCGAGGCCGGCACGCCGGCGATCGTCGAGTCCGCCGGCCTCGGCGCCGCGATCGACTACATCCAATCGATTGGCCTCGAAGCGATCGGGGCCCACGAAGCCGATGTCGCGGCGCATGCGGAAGCGTTGCTGCGCGCCATGCCGGAGGTCGAGATCCTGGGCCGGCCGGGGCGCAAGACGTCGGTCTTCTCGTTCAACGTGAAAGGCGCGCACGCCCACGACGTCGGCACGATCCTCGACCAGATGGGCGTGGCCGTCCGCGCCGGTCAGCACTGCGCGCAGCCGGTGATGGACCGCTTCGGCGTCCATGCGACCGCGCGCGCGAGCTTCGGCATGTACAACACCAAGGCGGAGGCCGAGGCGCTCGCCGCCGCCGTCGCGAAGACCGTCGAGCTGTTCGGATAAAGGGATGAACGACCCCATGGACAGGCCATTCCCCGTCTTCCACGAGATGGACATGCCGCAGAGCGAAGCGGCCGAGTACCGCGCCCGCCGCGGCGCGCCGTTGCCCGAAGGCGTCGTCGCCGGCACGCGTGAGGACGCGGTTGCGGCGCTGAAGACGGTCTACGACCCCGAAATTCCGGTCGACATCTACGAACTCGGCCTGATTTACGAAATCGACATCAACGAGACCGACGGCTCCGTCTTCGTCGAGATGACGTTGACCGCGCCCGGCTGCCCCGTCGCGGGCGAGATGCCGGGCATGGCCGCCGACGCCCTGGTCGCCGTGCCGGGCTTCGGCGAAGTGGAAGTCGTCCTGGTTTTCGATCCGCCCTGGACGCCGGAGCGGATGTCCGACGAAGCGCGTGTCGCGCTCGACTGGTTCTGAGAGGAGGACCGATCCAATGAACCGTCCCCCCATGGTGACTCTGACCGACCGCGCGGTCTCCCGCGTGAAGCACCTGATCTCGAAGAGCGACGAGCCCGTGTTGGGCCTGCGCATCGGCGTCAGCGCGCGCGGCTGCTCGGGCCTTTCCTATTCCGTCGAGTATGCGACGGAGCAGAAGCGCTTCGAGGAGGTGATCGAGCAGGACGGCGTCAAGGTGCTGATCGACCCGGCCGCCGTCATGTTCCTGATCGGATCCGAGGTGGACTACGAGGAGAGCAAGTTCTCCTCCGGCTTCACATTCAACAACCCGAACGCTGTCGGCGCCTGCGGCTGCGGCGAGAGCTTCTACGTCGACCAGCAGGACGGCGCCGCGCAGCCGGCCTGAGCTAAGCCTGAGCTAAGGGCGCCAGTTCCGGGCGATAAGCGCGGCTTCCGCGTCGGGCGCCAGGGTTGGGCCGATGCCCAGCGTTTCAAGCGTGCCCGCGAGCGCCTCCGACGCTGGACTGGACGCAGGCTTGAAACCGCCTTCGCTGCGCCCTGCCTCCGGCGCTTCCACCAGCAGAAGCACCTCCCATGCGCCGTCCGCGCGGCGGCAGGCGACGCCGACGTCGCGCGGAGCGCCGGCCGTTCGCGCTTCAAACTCGCGGCAAGGCACGCCGTCCCGGTCGTGGAAGGATCGTAGCGGCCTAAGGCCTTCAGGCGACGCCTTGCCGCTTGCGTGATCCTCAAGCGCCGTGGCGACCGGCGTTCCGGGGGCGTGCTCGCCCAACGAAACCACTTGCGGCGGCAGTTCGCCCGTGTCCCGGACGACCACGGCCGCCATGAACGCGACGGCGAAGACGGCGGCGATTACGGCTGGCGCCCAGCCGAACGACCAGCTCGGCCATCGCTCCCGGAGCGATTTTCGCGGCGGCGGTTCGCCGTCGCCTGGCTGCTGTTTCGACCGGTCAGGCGCCTCGTTCATCGGCCACCTCCTGTCTTCGTTCGCGGCCTTCTACTCCAAGCCGGGCATGCCCCCGTGCAGCGCCGCCGTGTCCGCCGCGATCCGCTCGAAGCGTCGGCGGATCGGCGTCCAGAACGCCGGGTCCGTGACGATATAGAGCAGGTTTCGCCGGATGCCATCGACGACCATGCGCCCCACGTCCACGGGAGCGAGCCCGCGCGTCTTCAGCGCATGGTCGATCTGGCGCATGGCCTCCCGCGACATCTGCGGCGGCCGCGAGGCGCCGAAGGCGGCGTGGCGGTTGCGCCGGCTCTGGTTGATGTTCGTGTTGACGTAGCCCGGGCAGAGCGCGGAAGCGCCGATCGCCGTTCCCTTGAGGTCGTCGAACAGCGTTTCGGTCATGCCGACGACCGCGTATTTCGACGTGTTGTAGATGCCGATCTCGCGCATTGGGTGAAGCCCTGCGACGGAGGCCGTGTTGACCAGATGCCCGGCTTCGCCGTGCGCGACCATCCCGGGCAGGAACGCCAGCAGACCATTCACGACGCCGTTCAGGTTGACGGCGAGCACCCAGTCCCAGTCCTCGGCCCTGGCGATCTGCAACGGATCGGCGACGCCGACGCCCGCATTGTTGCAGAGGATGTGAACCGGCCCTTCGGCGTCCGCGATCGCGGCGGCGGCGGCCACCATGGCGGCCCGGTCGGTCACGTCGACGCGCTGGCCGGTCGCCGAAACGCCTTTCGTACGTAACGCTTCGACCGCCGTCTCGAGCGCCGCGTCCTCGATATCGAGCAGGGCGATGCGAGCGCCCTCCGCGCCGAAGGCTTCCGCCATGCCGAAGCCGATGCCCGACGCGCCGCCGGTCACGACGGCGAGTTTGCCGTTGAAGTCGTCCATCATGAGCTGACCGCGCGGGCCAGCGCTTCGGCTTCCTCTGCCGTGTAGCCGAGTTCGCCCAGGAGAGACGCTTGGTCCGCGCCAAGCGCCGGGGCGGCGTCCGCGCGCGGCGGAAGCCCCGGCTGCCGCATGCCGGGACCGATGCTGGCGACCGTCTGACCACACGCGGTCGCATATTCCAGGAGCTGGCCGGTCGACCGGGTGAAGGGGCTTTCGAGCGCCTGACCGACGTCGTTGACCGGCGCCGCCGGCACTTCGCCCGCGAACACCGCCATCCAGTCCGCCGTCGTTCGGGTCGAGAGGGCGTCGTCGAGCAGATCGGTCAGAAGGTCCCGGTGCGCCAAACGACCGGCGAAGTCCCGGAAGCGTTCGTCGGCGGCGAGGTCCGGCCGGTCCATCTTGTTGCAGAGGATCGGCCAGAACTTCTCCTTGTTGCACATCAGGAAGATCCAGCCGTCCGCCGTCCTGTAGAGCTGGCTCGGCACGAGGCTCGGATGGGCGGAGCGCGTTTCGCGGCCGACGGTCTCGCCGAGGGTCAGATGCCAGGCGGCGACGTAGCAGAGATTGGTCATGGCGACGTCGTAAAGGCTGACGTCGTAGTCACCGCCCCGGCCCGTGGCGCGGGCGCCGACCACGCCGGAGACGAGGGCGATCGCCGCCTGCAGCCCGGTCGCGAGGTCGACGATCGACAGGCCCATCCGCGAGGGCGGCCCGCCTTTCTCTCCGGTGACCGAGAGATAGCCGCACTCGGCCTGCATCAGATAGTCGTAGCCGGGCCATGCCGCCCGC
>DAINCG010000395.1:0-4544 GCA_036732525.1 Pseudomonadota bacterium
CCGCCGCTTCCGGCCCGAGCCAGTCGGCCGCCTTGTAGTAGAGGTGATAGGTCAGCCAGACGTCGGCCCGCCCGAGGCGCCGGGCGGCGCGGTCGGCGAGACGGGGGCCGAGCGCGGCCATGCGCGCCTGTCGGCCGGGGTCGCCACGGGCGTCCCGGCTCCGGAACCGGCAGGCCAGCGCCGTTTCGAAGTCGAGGCGGTCGAACAGCTCCAGGAACAGGCGGGCGATGCGGCGGTCGCCCGACGGCGTCGGGTCGTCCGGCGGCTTCATCGGCGCATAGAAGGCGGCGCGGCGGCGCGAGGTCACGCGGCGGCTTTGCCTGGCGACCGGGCGCCCGTCTGCGCGCCGAGCAGCGCTGCGATCCGGTCGGCGCCGGCGGCCATGTCGAACCGGCCGCGCACCCGGTCCTCCGCCGCGCGGCCGAGCGTCAGACGCCAGTCCGGTTTGCGGATCAGTTCCTCGAGCGCCGCGCCGAGCGCCGCCGGATCGCCCGGCGGCGTCAGCCGTCCGGTCTCGCCGTCGGTGACGAACTCCGGAATGGCGGCGACGTCGGTCGCAAGCAGCGGCAGCGCCTGGCTCGCCGCTTCCATCAAAACGTTGGGCAGGCCGTCGCGATCGCCGTCGCCGGCGATCTTGGAAGGCAGCACGAAAAGGTCCGCCTGCCGATAGGCTTCGATCACCTCCGCCTGCGCCTTGGCGCCGGCCCACTCGATGCGATCCGCGATGCCGAGCCGTTCGGCCTCCGCCCGGAGTTTCGGCAGGAGCGGGCCGCCGCCGATCTGGGTGAGACGCCAGGCGAGTCCGTCCGGCAGCCGCGCCAGCGCTTCGAGCAGGTCGTCGAGGCCCTTCTTCTCGACCGCCCGGCAGACGGTCAGCAGGCGGACCGGATGCGCGGGATCGCCGCCGTCCGCCCGGCCGCGCGGCGGGGCGGACGGAAAGCGCGCGAGGTCGAGGCCGTGATAGACGAGGTTGACGACGGACCGGGACGCCCCCGCCGCCGCGGCCATCTCCGCGAGGTGCCGGGCGCCGACGGCGGTGCACGTCGCCGCCCACTCACAGTCCGCGAGCTTCTCGCGCTTCTCCCACTCGGGCGACGTCCAGATGTCCTTGGCGTGGGCGGACACGCTCCACGGCAGCATCGTCATGATCGCGGCGTAACGGCCGACGGACGCGGGCGTGTGCAGGAAATGGACGTAGATGTGCCGCACGTCCTCCGGCAGTTCGGCGGCGAGCACGCACGCCTGGCCGAAGCGGCGGATGCGGTTGGGCGTCCGGTCGCGCCAGAGGTCGCGCAGCCAGACCCGCCTGGCCGTCGGGTAGAGCGGCATGCGCCGCGCCTTCCGCCAGGCCCGGAAGACGCGCAGCGGCTCGTCGCGCAGATATTCCGGCAGGTAGACGACCGGCGCCTCCATCTCGTCGTGCACCGGATGCCGCTTCTTGTCGGTCGGATGGCGGAGGGAATAGAAGCGGAGCTTCAGGCCGCGGCGCTCCAGCGCGCGCAGTTCCTGGGCGATGAAGGTTTCCGAAAGGCGCGGATAGCCTTTCAGGACGACGGCGACCGTCTCGTCGGGGCGCATGCCGTCAGTCGCCCTCGCCGGCGAGGCGCAGCCGCTCCGCCCGGCCGAGGTCGATGGCGTGACCGACGAGCCGGCTGACGCTGCCGAGGCCGTCGAGCAGGCCGGGCACGACGATGTCGGACGGTTTCGGCCGCCGGCGGAGCTGACGGATCGCCGTCGCCATGCTCTTCGCCGGACGCGGGCCGCTGCCGTCGATCATGCCGACCAGGCCGATCGCCGCGGCGCGGCTCGCGCGGATGTGCTGCTCCATGCGCGGACGGGTGCGCGGCATGATGATGGCGCGCTTGTCGAAGGACAGGATCTCGCAGAACGTGTTGTAGCCGCCCATGGCGATGACGCCTTCGGCCTCCGCCATCAGGGTTTCCATATTGGCGTCGAAGGTGATCGCGTCGACGGCGTCGAGTTCGCTGACGCGCTCCCGAAACTCGCGCTGGCGATCCAGGCTCATGAACGGGCCGAAGACGATCAGCGCGCGGGGGCGAAGCGACGTGTCCGCCTCGTAGGCGCGCAGCACCCAGTCGACCAGCGCGTCGCCGTCGCCGCCGCCGCCCGGCGTGATCAGGATGTAGGGCTCGTCGATGAGGGAAGGCGCCTCTTTCGCCGCCGCGTAGAGCGACGCCTCGCGGCGGAGGTAGCCGGTGTAGACCATCTTCCGGCGGACGGAGGGCGGCGTCTCCAGGCCTTCCAACGGGTCGCAGATTTGCGGCAGGCCGTAGACCCAGATCTGGTCGTAGAGATCGCGGAGCGCGGGCATGGCGCGCTTCCGCTCCCATTCGGGCGCGAGCTGGTCGGGGTCGTCCATGACGTCGCGGAGGCCGAGCACCAGCCGCGCGCCGCGGCCCTTGAGCATATTCAGCGTCGTCTCCGCCTCGCCGCGCAGCCCCAACGGCTCCTTGTCGACGATGAAAATGTCCGGGTCGAAGGCGGCCGCCGTGTGCTCCAGGATGGTCGCCCTGACCTCGAGCGTATGCTCCGGGGCGAGGTCGAGCGCATGGCTGGCATATTCGCCGTTCGAGAGCTTGATCATGCCCGGGACGCGCACGAAGTCGACGCGTTCGCCGAAGTCGAAGCTGCCGATGATCGGCGAGCCCGAGAGGATCAGCACCGACAGATCCGAATAGACCGCGACCAGGGCATTGGCGATGGCGCGGCAGCGGCGCAGATGGCCAAGACCGAAGCTGTCGTGACTGTAGATCAGAACACGGGCGCCGCCGGACCGGCGCGTCGGCAATTCCTGCATATCGATTCGCCCCGGCCCCGATGTCCGCAATGCGATTGGTTGCCTAACGTTCGGTTCTATAAGCCGTTCCATCGGCGTCAGGCAAGTTGACGCCAAGCGTTTCTTGCGATTTGGGAATGGTGTAGGGTCGATTTGGTCATCGGAGTTGGAATTGCGCGAGAGAGAATACGAATGAGCGACGGCGGCTTGATGGCCGGAAAGCGTGGCCTGATCATGGGCGTGGCGAACGACCGGTCACTCGCCTGGGGCATTGCGAAGGCGCTGGCCGGCGCCGGCGCGGAAATGGCGTTCACGTATCAGGGCGAAGCGCTGGAGAAGCGCGTTCGGCCGTTGGCCGAACAGGTCGGCGTCGACAAGGTGCTGCCGTGCGACGTGACCAACCCGGCCAGCATGGACGAGACGTTCGGCGCGCTTAAGGCCGCCTGGGGTTCGTTGGATTTCGCGGTGCACGCCATCGCGTTCTCCGACAAGGACCAGCTCAAGGGGCGCTATGCCGATACGACGCGCGAGAATTTCCTGCGCAGCCTGGACATCTCCTGCTTCTCCTTTACGGACATGTGCCGGCGCGCCTCGGCGATGATGCCGAATGGCGGCAGCCTCTTGACGCTCACATATCTCGGCGCGGAGCGGGTGATGCCGCACTACAACGTGATGGGCGTGGCGAAGGCCGCGCTGGAGGCGAGCGTGCGCTACCTTGCCGCAGACTTCGGCCATGAAGGCATTCGCGTCAACGCCATCTCCGCCGGCCCGGTCAAGACGCTCGCCGCCTCGGGCATCGGCGACTTCCGCTATATCCTGAAGTGGAACGAGTTGAACGCGCCGCTCGAGCGGAATATCTCGATCGAGGACGTCGGGGGCGCCGGGCTCTACCTGCTCTCGGACCTCGGCCGCGGCGTCACCGGCGAAGTGCATCACGTGGACGGCGGCTACCATTCCGTCGGCATGCTGAACACGCGAAACGCCCGCGGCGTCAGCGCGCTGCTCGCCGACTTCAAGGAAAAGGACTGAGCCATGGCGGCCAGGCGCGCGCGCGGGACCGTCCGCTAGATGGCCGGCAACAGCTTCGGCCAGGCGTTTCGCTTCACCACATGGGGCGAAAGCCACGGTCCGGCCATCGGCTGCGTCGTCGACGGCTGCCCGCCGGGCGTGCCGCTCTCGGAAGCCGACATCCAGCCTTATCTCGACCGACGCCGGCCCGGCACGTCGCGCTTCGTCACCCAGCGGCGCGAGCCGGACGAAGCGCGCATCCTGTCCGGCGTCTTCGAAGGGGTGACGACCGGCACGCCGATCGCCATCCACATCGACAACACCGACCAGCGCAGCCGCGACTATTCCGAAATCGCCCGCGCCTACCGGCCGGGCCACGCCGACTTCGCCTATGACGCGAAATACGGCGTGCGCGACTATCGCGGCGGCGGCCGCTCCTCGGCGCGGGAGACGGCGATGCGCGTCGCCGCCGGCGCGGTCGCGCGCAAGGCGCTGACGCACATCCTGGGGCCGGGCGTTTCGATCCGGGGCGCGGTCGTCCAGATCGGCGCAGACTACATCGACCGCGGCCACTGGGACTGGGCGGAGGTCGACAACAACCCGTTCTTCTGCCCGGAAGCCGCCGCCGCCAGCCGCTGGGAAGGCCTGGTCGACGCGGCGCGCAAGGACGGCTCGTCGCTGGGGGCCGTTCTGGAGGTCGTCGCGGCCGGATTTCCGGCGGGCCTGGGCGAGCCGATCT
>DAINCG010000396.1:0-1826 GCA_036732525.1 Pseudomonadota bacterium
CCGTCCACTTCGCCAACCTCACCGGAATGCCGACACTCACCGCCACGGATATCCTCGTGATCTGAAGCGCCACGACAGTCCCGGCAAAACGACGGCCGACGCCCCCCGCGATTGCTTCGACCCGCGCGCGGATCGGTTCGGAACGCGTTGGCGGGATCCCGCCCTACGCGGGTCCAGAGTCTGCGGCTTGATCGAACGCTTGCGGCGACGCTTCCTGATTGAGCAGGAGACGGATTAGCGGGTTCGGGTAGCGGCGGCGCGTCGAGACGGCGAAGAAGGTTTCCGTGATGCCCGGCAGATCGCCGGCGCCGACGAGCGTTCCGGCATCGAGCTCATCCCGGACGACGATCGGCGGCAGGACGGCCAGGCCGGCGCCTTCGCGGGCGAGCAGGCGCATCATCGCCATGTCGTCGACTTCGGCCGCGACCTCGACCGTAACGCCAAGCCGGCTGACGAGCGCATCGAAGCCAGACCGCGGACCGCTCAGCTGCGTCGGCAAAATCAACGGCGCCGAGGCAAGCCGCTCCGCGAGCCCAAGTCCGGGCGGACAGAGTTCGGGCACGCCGACCAGAGCGACGGCCTGTTCCGCGATCCGGTGCACGATATAAGGCGTCAGCGCGCTCCCGTCGGGCGGGCGGTTGGTCAGGACGAGATCGACCTGCAGCGTCGACAGCGCTTCAAGCAGCTCGACGCTGCCGCCGGACCGCAACACGACCTCGATGTCCGGCCTGCGGAGCACCGGCCGCAGGAACGATATCTGGAAATTGCGGGAGAGAGTCGACATGGCGCCGACGCGAAGTGGGCGCCGGGCGTGGCCCGCATGCTTGAGCGTCGAGACGAGCTCTTCGCCGGTCTCGAATATGGCGTCCGCGTGATCGAGCGCGATTCGCCCCGCCTCCGTCAGGCGCAGGGCGCGCCCCTCTCGCTCGAACAGCGCCTGGCCCAAGCTCTCCTCAAGCTGGCGGATCTGCTTCGACAGGGCGGATTGCGAGACGTTCATCCGTTCGGCGGCGCGCGTCAGGCGCCCCTCGTGCGCCACGGCCCGGAAGTAGCGGAGATGATGATAGTTCAGGGCTGCCATAACGATCTCATTAAGTGAACGAACCGTTCGAAACAATCTATTTTCTTTTAGCTTTGGGCGTACATAGGTTCCCTGCGCCAAACAACATCGAAGGCGCGCTTCCATGACGTTTCCCGCACTGACCGCCGCCGCGCCGGCGCTCCTTCTGCTCGGCGCTTTGATCGCATTCGGCGACGGGGGCCCGAGGCCGCGCAGATCCGTCTGGGCCGTGCAAGCCGCCGCGATACTGGCGCTCGCCACTGCCGTCGCGGCGGCGGCGTGGCTGGCGGTCACCGGCGCCGGATCGGACGGGCGCGGCGGCGGCGTGCTCTGGTTCGACGCCGTCAGCGCGACGATGACGGTTCTGGTCGCATTCGTCGGCTGCGTCGTGCTTCGGTTCGCGGCCGCCTATCTCGACGGCGAAGCGCGCCACAGTTCGTTCCTCGCGTGGATGTCCGCGACCCTGGCGGCGGTCCTGCTGCTCGTCCAGGCGGGCGACCTGACCGTCCTGGCCGCCGCCTGGATCGCGACAAGTCTTTGCCTGCACCGGCTCCTGCTGTTTCGCGGCGACCGGGTTCAAGCGGTCCGCGCCGCCCGCAAGAAGTTCATCGTCGCGCGCCTGGGCGACGCGGCGCTGATCGCGGCCGCCGTCCTGCTGTTCATCGGCTACGGGACGTCCAATCTCGCGGCGATCGCGGCGGCGGCGCGGGCGGGCGAAGAACCGGCGACGGTCGCCTGGGCGGCCGGGCTGCTGGCGATCGCGGCC
>DAINCG010000396.1:1836-4531 GCA_036732525.1 Pseudomonadota bacterium
TGAAGTCCGCGCAGTTTCCGACGCATGGCTGGCTGACCGAGGTCATGGAAACGCCGACGCCGGTGTCGGCCCTGCTGCACGCCGGCGTCATCAACGCAGGCGGGTTTCTGCTGATCCGTTTCGCCGACGTCATGCTGCTGGCCCCGGGCGTCCTCGCGGCGCTGGTCATGGCGGGCGGCTTCACGGCGCTCTTCGGGGCGCTCGCCATGCTGGCCCAGCCGGCGGTCAAGACGTCGCTGGCATGGTCGACCATCGCGCAGATGGGCTTCATGGTGATGCAGTGCGGCTTGGCGCTGTTCCCGCTGGCGCTTCTGCATATCGTCGCGCACTCGCTCTACAAGGCGCACGCCTTCCTGTCCTCCGGAACGGCGGTGGAGACGATCGCGGCGGCGAAACGTCCCGGCCCCGTCGCCATCCCGAACGGCCGGTCCGTCGCGCGCGCCTTTCTGCTGGCGCTCGCCATATACGCCGCGCTCTGCATCGTCTTAGGCGCCGACGACGCCTCGCCGCAGGCGATCGCGGTCGGCGGGATCCTCGTCTTCGGCGTGGCGTATCTCTTTGCGCAGGGCCTGGCCGACGCCGCGCCGCGCGCCCTGACCAAGCGCGTCGCGCTTTACGCCGTGATCGCCTCTGTCGGCTACTTTGCGCTCCACATCGCCGCTGGTTGGACCGTCGGCGCCGCACTGCCCGCCACGCCGCCGCCCGGGCCGCTTGAATGGGCGTTGATCATGCTCGCCCTCTCCAGCTTCGGCCTCGTCGCCGTCGCCCAGGCGACCTTCCCGCTCTGGTCCGATCACCCGGCCGCCGCCGGCCTGCGCGTCCACATCGCCAACGGGCTCTACGCCAACGCCGTCTTCGACCGGTTGATCGGCAACTGGTCGACCCGGCGTTCCGCTTGAGAAATCAGAGGGATCGAACATCCATGATGCTGTCCTGCGATACGGCGCGGCAGAGCCGCCCGGACCTCGACGCCGCGATCGACCGGGCGGTCCGGCGCATCCCGCCGCTCTGGCCGCTCGCGTCCTCGGTCGCGGTCAATCCGTTCCTCGGCCAGGCCGACGAACGGCTCGCCGAGGCAGGCGCGCGATTGGCCCGGATCGGCGGCGTCTCCGCAACCATGCCGCGCGCCTGGAGCCTCGAACGGATCGCCGCGGGCGCGATCGAAGACCGCGACCTGGCCGACGCGCTGGCCGATGCGCCTTACCTCCGCAAGCCCGAAGACGTCGAGGCTTTGAAGGCCGCGGCCGCCCGCCCGCGTCCGTCCGCGACCGCGCTGCCGACGATCGTCGACCTGGCGAAGGATCTGGACGGGACCGATTGGCCCGCGATCATGCGCGACCGCATCGGCGCATGGGCCGGCGGCTATTTCGACGAAGGCCAGGCGCTCTGGCAGGCGCCCCGCGGCAAGGGGGCCTGGTTCGCCTATCGCGCCTACGCCACGCACGACCTGACGCCGGAGATCATGGGCCTCCGAGGCTTCGCCGACACGGTCGCCGACGCGCCAGACCGGTCCCTCCGCGCAATCACGGAGGCGGTCGACAGACTTGGCCTGACGGAGGCGGCGATCGACGGCTACTTCCATCAACTGCTGCTCTCGCTCGGCGGCTGGTCGCAATATGGGCGGCATCTGCTCTGGCGCGCGGAACTCGGCGGCGGCTCCGACGGGACGATCGTCGATCTCCTGGCGATCCGCCTGCTCTGGGAACTGGCGCTGTTCGAAAGACACCGGAAGGCCCTGCAAGACGCCTGGACGGCCGCGAAGACGGCCCACGCCGCGCCGCTGGTCGTCGACGAAGCCGCCATCGTCGACGAGATCCTGCAGTCCGCGGCTGAGCGCGCCGCGCAGCGCGCGCTCGCCCAAAAGCTGGCGACGCCCGCAAGGGCGATCGACGCGGAGCGGCCCGCGCTGCAGGCCGCCTTCTGTATCGACGTTCGCTCGGAGGTCTTCCGGAGGGCCCTCGAAGCGGTCGATCCCGGCATCCGAACGCTTGGCTTCGCGGGTTTCTTCGGAATCTTCGCCAAGCACCGGCGTTTCGCCTCCGATGTCGATGAACTGCGTTTGCCGGTGCTGTTGAATCCGACAGTGACCACCTGCGCCGCGGACCATGACGCGGCGGACGCCGATCTCGCCGCGCGGGCGAGGCGCGCATGGGGACGTTTCAAGCTGGCGGCGGTCTCGTCCTTCGCTTTCGTCGAGGCGACGGGCCCCGCCTATCTCACGAAGCTTGTCGGCGACGCCCTCGGTCGTCGCGCGGCGCCGCGGCCAAGCGAACCGCCGCCGCGCTTCGCGCCGGCGCTCGACCGGAACACGCGAATCGACGCGGCGGAAACGGTGCTGCGCGCCATGTCGCTGACCCGGGACTTCGCGCGAGTCGTCCTGCTCGTCGGCCACGGCGCCAACGTCACGAACAATCCGCACGCAAGCAGCCTGCATTGCGGGGCGTGCGGCGGCTATTCGGGCGAGGTGAACGCGCGGCTGCTCGCAAGTCTCTTGAACGATGCAGAGGTTCGCGAAGCCCTGGCGCCGCGCGGCGTCGTCATTCCGGACGACACGCGCTTCATCGCCGCCCTGCACGATACGACCACCGACGAAGTGGACCTCTACGACGACGACGCTGAAACGGACGGCTGCCGGGACGAGCTTCGGCAGGCGCGCCGCTGGCTCGCCGCGGCCGGCGCCGCGGCCCGCGCCGAG
>DAINCG010000397.1:0-3128 GCA_036732525.1 Pseudomonadota bacterium
CGCTTCGCGTGCTTCTGGTCGACGATGTGGCGGTCGAGTTCGGAGACGATTTCACGCGGGGAGAAACTGCTCATCGGTCGGTCTCGGCGTCCAGGGATTCCAGGACGATGTTGCGGTTGGTGTAGACGCAGATATCGGCCGCGATCTCGAGGCTGCGGCGCGCGATCGTCTCCGCGTCCATGTCGGGCAGGGGGGCGAGCGCCCGGGCGGCGGCCAGCGCATAGGCGCCGCCGGAGCCGATGCCGATCAGCCCGTCATCCGGCTCCAGCACGTCGCCGACGCCGGTCAGCGTGAGGGAGGTCTTGGCGTCGGCGACGGCCATCATCGCCTCCAGCCGGCGGAGATACCGGTCGGTCCGCCATTCCTTCGCCATCTCGACGGCCGCGCGGGCGAGCTGGCCGGGATACTGCTCCAGCCGCGCCTCCAGCCGTTCGAAGAGGGCGAAGGCGTCGGCGGTGGCGCCGGCGAACCCGGCGATCACCTGGCCGCCGGCCAGCCGCCGCACCTTCCGCGCCGTGCCCTTGATGACGGTATTGCCGAGGCTGACCTGGCCGTCCCCGGCGATGGCGACCTTGCCGCCCTTGCGCACGGCGAGGATGGTCGTGCCGTGCCAGGTCTCTTGTCTGTCGGTCATGGAATTGTCCTGCGGGCGCCGTCGGGTTGGACGCCCATGAGGGTGTGCATGTGGGTTCCGGCCGGCCGAGGTCAAGCAGCCCCGCCCTTCGGATACGCCATGTGGACACATCCTGGTGGCGCGGCCGGGCGATTTCCGCTGTATTAGAGGGAACACGCCCGCTCGCCAACCGCCGGACCGCCATGAGCCAAGCCGAATTCGAAGGCGTCGTCGCCGATATCGGGGCCGGCACGGGCGTGTGGCCGGCGCAGCGCATCCATGCGATCGCGGAAAGCGGCCGCATCCTGGCCGAAACGCCGTTCGACGCCGACCAGATCCAGCCGGCCAGCCTCGACCTCCGCCTGAGCGCGCAGGCCTACGAGGCGCCGGCGAGCTTCCTGCCGGGCCGCGGCCGCACGATGGCCGAAAGGCTGAAGGCCTGCGGCGCCCGGCCGTTCGACCTCTCAGGCGGCGCGGTGCTGAAGACCGGCGGCATCTATATCGTGCGCCTGCAGGAAGCGGTCGACCTGCGCCGCCGGGAATCCGCCTTCGCCAACCCGAAAAGCTCGACCGGTCGGCTCGACGTCTTCTGCCGCCTGATCACCGACAACGGCATTCAGTTCGACACGGTGGACGAAGGTTATACCGGCCCGCTCTGGCTGGAGATCGCGCCCCGGTCGTTCAACATCGTCGTCCGGCCGGGCTCGCGGCTGGCGCAACTTCGCTTCCGCACCGGCGCGCCTTCGATCGGCAGCCGCGCCGTCCGGGAACTCAACGAGACCCACGCCATCATCGCCGCAGATGGCGCGAGCCCGATCATCCGCGACGGCGCGATCGCCCTTTCGGTCGACATGGCGGGCGCCCCCGAGACCGGCCTCGTCGGCTACAAGTCGCGCGCGGTCGAGACGCCGATCGACGTGGACGTGCGCGGCCAATACGACCCCGCGGAGTTCTGGGAGCCGCTCTATCGGCCGGACGGCGGCGGGCTGATCCTGGAGCGGGACCACTTCCACATCCTCGCGACCAAAGAGACGGTCGCGATCCCGGAAGGCTGGGCGGCCGACATGTTCGCCTACGACACCCTGGTCGGCGAATTCCGCGTCCACTACGCCGGCTTCTTCGATCCCGGCTTCGGCTATATCGACGGCGAGCGGCGCGGCGCCAAGATCGTGCTGGAAGTGCGCAGCCACGAGGTGCCGTTCATGGTCGACGACGGCCAGGTCGCGGGCTTCGTCGCGATCGAACGGCTGTCGAGCCCGACCGAACTGCTCTACGGCGCGGGCGCCGGGTCGAACTACCAGGGGCAGGGCCTGGCGCTCTCCAAGCAGTTTAGGCGCGGCTGATCCGCCCCTCGATGCCGTATTGCGGGTCGTTGTATCCGGGAGTCGACGGGTGGCCGGGCGTGACGAGATCGTCGCAGAACGCCTCGTCCTCCGCCGTGAAGGCGTAGTCGAGCGCGCCGACGTAATCCAGCCACTGCTCCATGGTGCGCGGCCCCGCGACGAGGCCCGTGATGAAGCGGTTGTTCAGGACCCAGGCGGTCGCGAACTGGCCGGCGTTGATCCCGGCCGCTTCCGCCCGCGCCTTGATCTTCTGGGCGACGACGAGGGATTCCTCCCGCCACTCGGTCTCCATGATGCGCTTGTCGCCGCGGGCGACGCGGGTGCCCTGCTGCGGGGCGTCGCCGGGCGCATACTTGCCAGTCAGGACGCCGCGGGCGATCGGGCTGTAGGGAAAGACGCCGAGGCCCAGATGGCCGCAGGCGGGCAGGTGCTCCACCTCCGGCATGCGGTTGACGAGGTTGTAGTAGGGCTGGCTGACGACCGGGCGGTCGATGCCGAAGCTGTCGGCGATCCGGCAGATCTCCGCGACCCGCCAGGAGCGGTAGTTGGAGACGCCGAAATAGCGGATCTTGCCCTGCCGGACGAGGTCTTCCAGCGCGCGCACCGTCTCCTCGAGCGGCGTGGCGTGGTCTTCCTTGTGGAGATAGAGAATGTCGATGTAGTCGGTCCCGAGGCGCTTCAGGCTTTCCTCGCAGACCTGCATCGCCCACTTTCGCGACGTGCCGCCCCGGTTCGGCCCCTGGCCGCCGCGCCGGTTGGCGAACTTGGTGGCGAGCACCCAGTCGTCCCGCTTTTCGGCGATGGCGCGGCCGACGATTTCCTCCGAACGGCCGCCGGCGTAGCCGTCGGCGGTGTCGATGAAGTTGACGCCGCGGTCAAAGGCGTCGTCGACGATCAAGCGCGCGTCCGCCTCAGTCGTGGCGTCGCCGAACAGCATCGTGCCGAGGCAGAGCGGCGAGACCTTAAGTCCCGACCGCCCGAGATTGCGATATTCCATACCGGCTACCCTGCCGGCTGGCCGTTGGCCCACTGGCCGCTGCGGGTCTGACCGTTGGCGTAGGTCATCGTGCCTTCGCCTTCGATCCGGCCGTCGCGGAAGTCGCCTTCGTAGCGCTGCCCGTCGGGCCAGGCATAGACGCCGCGGCCGTTCGGCACGCCGTCGACGAGTTCGC
>DAINCG010000397.1:3172-4525 GCA_036732525.1 Pseudomonadota bacterium
GGCAGGGTCAGCAAGCCGCGGCCGGTGCGCCGGCCTTCCTGGAACTCGCCCTCGTAGCGCTCGCCGTTCGCCGAGACAAAGACGCCCGGCCCGACGATGACGCCGTCGACGAAGCGGCCCTGGTAGCGGGACCCGGTCGGCCAGACATAGACGCCCTGGCCGGTGCGCTGGCCATTGACGAACGCGCCTTCGTAAACCGCGCCATCCGGCCAGGCGAGGCGGCCTTGGCCGCTGATCGCGTCGCGGTCGAACTGGCCTTCGTAGACCAGGCCGTCCGGCAGCGTCAGCTTGCCTTCGCCGTGCCGGAGCCCGTCCTGGAAGCCGCCGACATACTGCGCGCCGTCGGCATAGGCCATCTGGCCGAGACCGTTCGGCTGGCCGCCGGACACCTGGCCGAGATAACGGGCGCCGTCCTGGAAGTTGATCTCCGTCGCATCCGCGGCCGGCGGCGGCGCCATTTCGGCCTTGTCCATCATCTCCGGCTTCGCCATCGGCTCGGCAGAGGCCATTTCGGCCTTGTCCATCATTTCCGGCTTCGCCATCGGCTCTGGCGCGGCCATCTCCGGCGGGGCCTCGGCGACCGGGACAGCGACCGGCGGCGGCGCGAGTTGGGGCGGCGCGTCGTCGACCGCGGCCGGCGCGGCCGCATAGGCCGGCGCCGCCGCGACCGGCTGGGGCGCCGGGGCGGGCATGGTCTCCGCCTCCATCTCGGGCTTCGCCATGGGCGGCTGGTCGAGCATCGGCGGCGCATCCGCCGCCGCCGGCGCGGCGCCGAGACGGCCGGTCCGCGCGACCTGCTGGAGTTCGGGGCTCTGCTGGGAGCGGGCGACGGCGATCGGCCGGCGGCCAGCCTTGTAGTCGTCGTGAACGGCCGCGCCGGGGCTGGTCTCGAAGATGTCCCGGAAAGACCGCGGCCCACGACCGGACCGCGCGAGCACGCCCGGCGCGCGCGGCGCCACGCCAAGGCGGTGCAGACCGGCCTCGGCGCCCGCCGCTTCCGCCGTTTCCGGCCAATATTCCAGAACCCGGCGATACTGGACCACGGCGTAGTCGGGGCGACCCATCTCCTCGTAGGCGACGCCCAAATAGTAGTGGGCGAGATGGTTCGAAGGCGCGAGATTGAGCCCGGCCGCAAACATCTCCGCGGCGCCCGCCGCGTCGCCGCGCTGCAGCGTGTCGTAGGCGTCGCGGAACATGACCTGCGGGTCGCTCACGGCGTAGACCGGCGCCAGGACCGGGGCCGGATCGGCCGCCGTCGGCTCCGCCGGCATCGGCGCCTGGTCGGCCAGCGGCGCCGGCGGCGCGAGCGCGGCGGGCGCTTCGTCGACCGGCGCGGGCGGGGGCAGATCCGGC
>DAINCG010000398.1:0-3666 GCA_036732525.1 Pseudomonadota bacterium
GCGCCGGGCGCGGCCGGCAGCGAACGGGCGTCGAGAGCCACGGGCGTCACTCGGCGGCGGCCGCCTTCGTCTTCGTCACGCCAAGCTGGCCCCAGGCCCTGGCGCTCGTCGGCGTCGGGGTCGCGATGGTCTCCGGCCAGGCGATCCTGGTCCGCGCCTTCGCCGTCTCGGAAGCCAGCGTCGTGGCGCCCTTCTACTACACGACCATCGCCTGGGCGGCGCTGATCGGCATCGTCGCCTTCGACGAGCCCGTCACCCTCTCGCTCGCCATCGGCGCGGGCCTGATCGCCTTGGGCGGCGCCATCGTCGCCGTGCGCTCGAAGCGCTAGTCGGGCGCGGACAGCTTGCCGACCAGATCCTGCAACAAGGCGAGCAGCGCCGCCCGGTCCTCGGCCGACATGTTTTCGAGGCCAGCGCGCATCTTGGCGGGGTCGGCGGCGGTGTGCTCCAACAGGGCGTCGCGGCCGGCGTCGGTCAGGCCGATTTCGACGACGCGCTCGTCCGAGGTCGAGCGGCGGCGTTCGACGAAGCCCTTGGTCTGCAGGCGCTTCACCAATTCCGACGCCGTGCTTGGCGCACAGTCCAGGAGCTTCGCCACGTCGTCGACGCGGAGTGGTTCGGGCGTGCGGGCGACGAAGCTCAAGACGCGGATGGCGCGGTGCGACAGGTCGAAGCTGTAAGGCCGGCGCGCCACGAAATTCAGCGTCGAGACGAGCTCGACCAGATCCGTCGCCTGTCGGTCCAGGTCTTTCTCGCCGCGCATGCCTCGCCCGCCGTTCGCCGCCCCGCGCATTTCTATTTGACAGACGAATATATCGTCAAATAGATATATTTCGCCTTACCCGAATTAAACGGACTTCCGAATGACGCTTGCCGTCGCCCCCGCCTCGCCCGTACTGCTGCGCGCGGCCCTGCTTTGCGTCGTCTCCTGCGCCTTCTTCGCCGGCGCGAACGCGCTTGGCAAGGCCGCGCAGACGATCCTGCCGGGGCCGGAACTGCATCCGCTGCAAGTGACGGCCGCGCGTTTCCTGTTCGCGCTGCTGGCGCTGGCGCCGCTGATCCTTCGGGCCGGGCGCCAAGTCTACCGGACGGAGATGCCGTTCCGGCACGTCCAGCGAACGCTCCTGGGCTTCGCCGGCGTCACCTGCATCTTCACGGCCGTCCAGGCAATGCCGCTCGCCGACGCGATCGCGATCGCCTGGTCGGCGCCCCTTTTCGCGCTGCTGTTCGCGGGCTGGTTCCTGAAGGAGCGGGTCGGGCGCATGCGCTGGGCGGCGGCGGCGATCGGGTTCGCGGGCGTCGCCGTCATCATGCGCCCCTCCGGCGCCGCGTTCGAACCGGCCGCCCTGATCGCCCTCGCCGCAGCGATCATGACCGGCGCCGAGGTCGCGACCATCCGCCTGCTCGCCAGCCGCGATCCGACGCTGACCGTGCTCGCCATCAACAACACCATCGGCGCCGTCGTCGCCTGCATCGCCGCGAGCTTCGTCTTCGTCATGCCGAGTCTGGAACAGGCGCTGGCGCTCGCCGGCGTCGGCTTCGTCATGGTGACCGGCCAGGCGATCCTCCTGAAGGCGCTCGCCGTCGCGGAGGCGAGCGCGATCGCGCCCTTCTACTACGCGACTATCGCCTGGTCGGCGCTGATCGGCATCGTCGTCTTCCGCGAAAGCGTGACCCTGCCGCTGATCGCCGGAGCGGGCCTGATCGCGCTCGGCGGCGCCATCGTCGCGGCGCGGAAGCCTGGCTAGAGCCGCTCCAGATAGGGCGACACTTCGAGCAGGCGCCAGGCTTCGGGCAACAATCCGGGTACGGTCCGCACCTCCGTCGCCCGGAAGCGTACCGCCCGCTCGGCGCCCCGCAACCGGTCGACCGAAGGACCGGTCCAAACGATCTCGGCCGTCCCCGTCGCCTGCAGGCCAGCGCCCGTCGCCCAGTCGACGAACAACAGACCGGCGCGGCCGGTCGCCTCGATATTGCCGAGCGTGTTGAAGAAGCGGTTCCCGGGATAGTCCGCCCAGAGGAGCGCGCCGTCCGCCTCGACTTCGACGAAGCCTGGCGCGCCGCCGCGATGGGAGACGTCGGCGCCGTCCGATGCGGAGTCGCCGGGGCGTACGGTTGCGATCATCAGCGTGTCGGCCGCCCGAATCAGGCTCAAGTCGTCGGCCGAGAACGCCGGCCGGCGCGATGCGGCCGCGGCGCCGGTCGTCGGGCCGCCCGGCGTGCGGGTCTGGATGTATTTCGGGCAATTGCCGAACGCCTGCTCAACCGCGATGGCGACGCCGCCGGCGTCGGCCGCCGCGACGCGGCCCGCGAGACGGTTCCGCCGCCGGGTCTGCCATTCGAGCCCGAGCACGCCGACCTTGCGGCCGGGCGTCAGCGCCGCTTCCAGCGCGTCGCCCGCGGCCGGCCGCGCGTCGAGACGCAGCGCGCCCGCGTCCGGCGCGTGGGCAAAGCCGGGCGGGCCGGCGAGCAGGCTCGCCCACGGCCGCCCCTCGTCGTCGGCGGCGCCCAGGAAGACCATCGGCAGCAGCGGATAGAAGTCCCTGTGCTGGTCGATCAGATGGTCGCGAATGGCCTTGCCGCCGAACTTCGCGGCCATTTCGGCGACTCCGACCCGGGTCTGGACGGCGATCTCGCCCGGATGGAACGGCGTATCGGTCTCAAGCATGGCGGCGGCTCCTCGCATCGATGGCAATGCAAATAGGCGCCCAGGCCTGCAAAGATATGACGGATTTCCCGAAGAATCGTTGCGCCAACCGCAAAGCCGTCACATCGCGCTGATGCCGCCGTCGACCAGGAGTTCGGAGCCGGTGGTGTAGCTGCTCTCGTCGGAGGCGAGGAAGAGGATCGAATAGGCGACTTCCTTCGGCTGGCCGACGCGGCCGATCGGCACCTGGCGGGCGAGCTTCTTCATGGCTTCTTCCGCCCCAAAACGTTCCCTGTGCTTGTCCAGGATCGGCGTGTCCACGAAGGTCGGGTGCACGCTGTTGCAGCGGATCTCGTAGCCCTGCCGGCAGCAATGCAGCGCCACCGACTTGGTAAGATGTCGGACCGCCGCCTTCGCCGAGTTGTAGGCCGCCATGTTATGGCCCGCGATGTTCCCGGCGATGGACGAGATGTTGACGATCGAGCCCTTGGCGCTGCCGACGCCGGCGGCCAGCGTCTCCGCGATCGCCGGGACGCCGTGCTTGCAGCCGAGGAAGACGCCGTCGAGGTCGATGGCATGCACCCGCCGCCAGTCTTCTAGCGAAATCTCCGTCACGGGCTGGGTCCAGCCGATGCCGGCGCTGTTCAGTACGACATGCACGCCGCCGAAGACGTCCTTGACCGCGGCATAGGCGTCGATCCAGTCCTGCTCCTGGGTGACGTCGAGGCGGACGAAGGCGCCCGCGTCGCCGAGGCTCCGCGCGACCGCCTCGCCGCCGGCGACATCGATGTCGGCGACCATCACCTTGCCGCCTTCGGCCACGAACAGTTCGGCGCTCGCCTTGGCGAGGCCGGAGGCTCCGCCCGTCATCAACGCCACCTTGCCTTCGACACGCCCCGCCATCTGGGATCTCCCTGAAGAATCGTTTTCGGGCCAGACTATCGCACGGGTCCGGCCGGACGGGTCAATCCGGACTGGTCCAGCGCGGCTTCGAGCGCCTCCGAGGCAGCCGGCAGATC
>DAINCG010000398.1:3682-4515 GCA_036732525.1 Pseudomonadota bacterium
GTTGCGGCGAGCGTGATCCGCTCCGGCCCGTCGGCCACCTTCTCGACGATCAGCCGCGTCACCTGACTGTCGTCGCGCCAGACCAAGCCGACCAGCGCGTCGAGGCAGGCTTTCGCCACATTGTCGGCGTCGAGCCGGCGGCCACGCTTATAGCCCTCGATCCAGATCCGCGCTTCGAAGCTGTCATAGGACGGGCCGAGGTCCTTCAAGTCGCGCCGAAAGGCCTTCAGGGCTTCCGTGCGGAAGGCGCGGGCCTGGGTCGTGGTCCCTTCGAACGAGACGACGATCGCGTCGTCCGCCCGGCCGACCCGCGCTCTCACGGCGCCGGTCGCTCGAAGTACGCGGCGGCTTCGAGATGCGGCGTCCAGCGGAACTGGTCAATCGCCTGGACTTCGACGAAACGATAGCCGCCATCCACCAGCAGGCGCGCATCACGGGCAAGCGCGGGCGGGCTGCACGAAAGATAGACCAGGCGGGCCGGCCCCGTCGCCGCCAATGCAGCCGCCTGTTCGGGCGCGCCGCGCCGGGGCGGGTCGAGCACGACGCCGTCGAAGCGGGCGAGGTCTTCGGCCAACAGCGGCTGACGCGCCAGATCCCGGACAAAGCCCTTCAGGTGGCCGCCAAGGTCCGCCGCGCCGGCCGCCCGGTTGAGCGCGCCGATCATTGCCGCATCGCCTTCATAGGCTTCGACGTGCATCGGATCGGCAAGGCGCAGCGCGAACGGCCCCCAGCCGGAAAAGAGGTCGGCGACGCGGGCCGCGCCATCCAAGCGCGCGGCGATGAAGGTCGCCATCGCCGCCTCGCCCTCGGCGGTCGGCTGGAGGAAGGCCCCC
>DAINCG010000399.1:0-4501 GCA_036732525.1 Pseudomonadota bacterium
AGGAGCGCGAGAAGCAGGAAACGGCGCGGCGCGAAGCCGCCGCCCGCGCGGAAGCCGCGGCGCCTCGCCGCCGGCCCGACGAAGGCCGCCGGCCGCCGCCGCGGGGCGACGATGCGCGTCGCGGACCCCGTCCGCCTGCAGGCGCCGGCGCCGGCGCTGGCGGGCCCCGGCGCCCGAGCGTCGCCGCGCCGATGGATGCCCCCGACGGACCGCCCGCGGGGCGGACTCGGGACGATGACCGCCGGCGCGCGCGCCCGCAGGACGATGAAAGCCGCGGCCAGCCGAAGCGCGGCGAACGCGGCGATTCGCGCCGTCGGACCGGCAAGCTGACGATTTCCCAGGCGCTCGACGACAATGTCGCCGAAGAGCGGACGCGCAGCCTCGCCTCCGTCCGCCGCGCGCGCGAGCGGGAGAAGCAGCAGCGTCAGGAGCGGTCGTCCCAGGACGGCGCGTTCGTGGTGCGCGAGGTGCGCGTGCCGGAAGTGATCGTGGTCAGCGAATTGGCGAACCGCATGGCGGTGCGCGGCGGCGACGTCGTGCGCAAGCTGATGCAGCTTGGCGTCATGGCGACCGTCAACCAGTCGATCGACGCCGATACCGCCGAACTGGTCGTCGAAGAGTTCGGCCATCGGATTCGTCGCGTCTCCGAAGCCGACGTCGAAATCGGCCTGGACGCGCCGGACGACGAGGCCGGCGATCTGCAGCCGCGTCCGCCGGTCGTCACGATCATGGGCCACGTCGACCACGGCAAGACGTCGCTGCTCGATGCGTTGCGCAAAACCAAGGTGGTCGAAGGTGAAGCCGGCGGCATCACCCAGCATATCGGCGCCTATCAGGTTCAGCTCGATGGCGGCCAGAAGATCACCTTCCTGGATACGCCCGGCCACGCCGCCTTCTCGGCGATGCGCCAGCGCGGCGCGCGGGTGACCGACATCGTCGTCCTGGTCGTCGCCGCGGACGATGGCGTGCAGCCGCAGACGGTCGAGGCGATCAACCACGCCCGTGCGGCGGAAGCGCCGATGATCGTGGCGATCAACAAGATCGACAAGCCGGACGCCAATCCGGACATCGCCAAGCAAGGCCTGCTCAGCCATGAGGTCGTCGCCGAGGACTTCGGCGGCGACGTGCAGATGGTGCCGGTCTCCGCGATCACCGGGCAGGGTCTTGACGACCTGCTGGAGGCGATCGCGCTCCAGGCCGAAGTCATGGACCTCCAGGCGAATCCCAATCGGGAAGCGCGCGGCGCGGTCGTCGAAGCGCAGCTCGATCGCGGCCGCGGCGCGGTCGCGACGGTCCTGGTGCAGTCCGGCACCCTGAAGCGCGGCGACGTGCTTGTCGCCGGCGCCGAATGGGGCCGCGTCCGCGCCATGGTCGACGAGCGGGGCGAGCAGGTCGAAGAGGCCGGCCCGTCGATGCCGGTCGAGGTCCTTGGCCTTTCGGGCGTGCCGATGGCAGGCGACGAGGTCGTCGTCGTCGACAGCGACGCCCGCGCGCGGGAGATCAGCGAGTATCGCCAGCGCGTCGAACGCGAGAAGCGGACGGCGGCCGCGCCCCGGGGCACGATCGACGAGATGTTCGGGCGCATTGCGTCCGGCGAATCCAAGGAACTGCCGGTCGTCGTCAAGGCGGACGTGCAGGGCAGCCTGGAGGCGATCATCGGGGCCCTGGAGAAGTTCCGGAACGACGAGGTGTCGATCCGCGTGCTGCATGGCGGCGTCGGCGGCATCAACGAGAGCGACGTCACGCTGGCGTCGTCCTCGGGCGGCTTCCTGCTCGGCTTCAACGTTCGCGCGGCGGCGGCTGCGCGTGCGCAGGCGCAGCAGGACGGCGTCGACATCCGCTACTACTCGATCATCTACGAGCTGCTGGACGACATGAAGGCGGCGGTCGAAGGCCTGCTCGCGCCCGAACAGCGCGAGAAGTTCATCGGCAATGCGGAGATTCGGGAGGTGTTCAACATCACCCGCGTCGGCCGCGTCGCGGGCTGCCGCGTCACTGACGGCGTGGTGCGCCGGGGCGCCGGAGTGCGCCTGCTGCGCGACAACGTCGTCATCCACGAAGGCAAGCTCGGCACGCTCAAGCGCTTCAAGGAGGAAGTGCGCGAGGTGCGCGAGGGCTTCGAGTGCGGCATGGGCTTCGAGAACTATCAGGACATTCAAGTCGGCGACGTCATTGAATGTTTCGAAGTCGAAGAAGTCGCGCGGGCCCTGTGAGCCGTGCGATGAGCGGCAGACGGGGCGGCGCGCCGACGCAGCGCGCCCGACGCATGGGCGAGGTGTTGCGGCACGCGTTGGCTGAAACACTCGCCCGCGGCGATCTCCGCGACCCGGACCTCCAGGGCGTGCCGATCACCGTGACCGAGGTCCGGCCGAGCCCCGACCTCAAGGCGGCGACGGTTTTCGTGACGCCGCTCGGCGGCGGCGACACGGCGCAGATCGTGAAGGCGTTGAAGCGGGCCCGCGGCCATCTTCGCGCCGAGATCGCCCGCAAGGTCGAGGCGAAGTTCACCCCCGAGCTGCGCTTCGTGGCCGACGACGCCTTCGACAATTCCGCCCGCATTTCGGCGATCCTGAACGACGTCTCGCGCAAGGACGCGGAGCGGTCCGCCGCGGCGTCCGATGATGCGGGTGCGGACGATGACGCCGGCGACGATGCGGCGAGGGATCGGACGTCCGATGGCGCGTAGACGCAAGCCGCCGCAGCCGAATGCGCCGAACGGCTGGCTTGTCGTCGACAAGCCGTCCGGCATGACGTCGACGGCGGTTTCGAATGTGATCAAGCGCATGGCGCTCGGCGCGAAGTGCGGCCATGGCGGCACGCTCGATCCGCTGGCGACCGGTCTGCTGCCGATCGCGCTCGGCGCCGCGACGAAGACCGTTCCCTTTGCGATGGACGGCCGCAAGGCCTACCGCTTCACCGTCCGCTGGGGGGCCGCGACCGACACCGACGACGCCGACGGCCAGGTGGTCGCGACCAGCGATCAGCGCCCGGGCGAAACGGCGATCGAAGCGGCGCTGCCGGCCTTCCGCGGCCTCATCCAGCAGACGCCGCCGCGTTACTCCGCGATCAAGGTGGACGGGGCGCGCGCCTATGATCTGGCGCGGGAAGACGAGGCGTTCGATCTGCCGGCCCGCGAAATCGAGATCTTCGCGTTCGACCTGGTCGAAATGCATGACGCCGACGCCGCGACGTTCCATGTCGAAAGCGGCAAGGGCGCCTATATGCGCAGCCTGGCGCGGGACCTCGGCCAGGCGCTCGGCTGCCTGGGGCATATTGCGGCCTTGCGCCGCACGCGGGTCGGGCCGTTCCGGCTCGACCAGGGACACGATCTCGAATATCTGAAATCGCTTGGCCGCATCGACAATGCGTGCCCGGCGTTGCTGCCGGTCAAGACGGCGCTGGACGACATCCCGGCGTTGTCCGTTTCCGACAGCGAAGCGGCGGATCTCCGAAACGGTCGGGCGATCCGTCTTCTGCGCAAAGGCGATCTCGAGCGGATCGCCGCCCTCGGCGAGGGCGGCGATATTCGCGTTGAAACCCGTAGCGGCCTGGTTGGCGTCGCGCGGTTCGAAGACGGCGAGATTCGGCCCCAGCGCGTCCTCAACTTCTAGCCTGACAGGAACCTACGATGTCGATCACCAAGGAACGTACCGACGAACTCGTCAAGGAATACGGCAAGACCGAAGGCGATACTGGTTCGCCGGAGGTCCAGATCGCGATCCTGACCGAGCGGATTCGCAATCTCACCGATCACATGCAGACCCATAAGAAGGATCTGCACTCCCGCCGCGGCCTGCTCGTCATGGTTGGTCAGCGGCGCCGTCTGCTCGATTATCTCCGCCGCAAGGACGATGCGCGCTATCGCGACGTCATCGCGCGGCTTGGCCTCCGCCGATAGGCGGCGGCGCGGCGCGGGCGGCGCGCCGCACCTTCGGAGGGCGCGACGGTCGCGCCCGACTGGGCCGCAGGGCGGCCGAACCAGGACGGGGCCGGGCAAGGCCCGTCGCTCCGTCCCCATTGGCGGCGCGCATCGGTCAAGGGACCGGGCGTAACGGCCGCTGGAAGGAAGACGATAGATGTTCAACATAGTCCGCAAGGAAATGGACTGGGGCGGGCGCAAGCTCGTCCTGGAGACCGGGCGCATCGCGCGCCAGGCGAACGGCTCGGTGCTCGCGACCTATGGCGAGACCGTGGTCCTGTGTGCGGTGACCGCCGAAACGGCGCCCCGTCCGGGCCTCGATTTTTTCCCGCTGACCGTCCATTACCAGGAAAAATCCTATGCGGCGGGCCGCATCCCGGGCGGCTTCTTCAAGCGGGAGGCGCGCCCCTCCGAGAAGGAGACGCTGACGTCGCGCCTGATCGACCGGCCGATCCGTCCGCTGTTCGCGCCGGGCTTCAAGTGTGAGACCCAGGTCGTCGCGACCGTGCTGTCCCATGACATGGAGAACGATCCCGACATCGTCGCGCTGATCGCGGCCTCCGCGGCGCTGACCATTTCCGG
>DAINCG010000400.1:0-3471 GCA_036732525.1 Pseudomonadota bacterium
TGTAGATGCCGCCCTTGCCGTTCTCGTCGCCCGGATACCAGTTCTGGACGGTGGAATATTTGATTTCCGCGTCCTTGTGAGCGACCAGTTCGACCACCGCCGCATGCAACTGGTTCTCGTCCCGCATCGGCGCCGTGCAGCCTTCGAGATAGCTGACGTAAGAGCCTTCCTCGGCGATGATCAGCGTGCGCTCGAACTGACCGGTGTTCTCCGCATTGATGCGGAAATACGTCGACAGCTCCATCGGGCAGCGCACGCCCTTCGGCACGTAGACGAAGGAGCCGTCCGTATAGACGGCGCTGTTGAGCGCCGCGAAGAAGTTGTCGTCGCGCGGCACCACCGAGCCCAGATATTTCCGAACGAGATCAGGGTATTCGCGGACGGCTTCGGAGATCGAGCAGAAGATGACGCCGGCTTCGGCGAGCTTCGCCTTGAAGGTCGTCGCGACGGAAACGCTGTCGAATACGGCGTCGACGGCGACATTGCGCACGCCCGCGAGCATTTCCTGCTCTTTCAACGGGATGCCGAGCTTTTCGTAGGTGCGCAGCAGCTCCGGATCGACTTCGTCCAGGCTCTTCGGCGCGTCCTTCAGCTTCGGCGCGGAGAAATAGTAGGCGTCCTGGTAGTCGATCGGCGGATAGCCGAGCTTCGCCCAGTTGGGCTCCCGCATCTCCTGCCAGCGCCGATACGCTTCCAGCCGCCAGTCGAGCAGCCATTCCGGCTCCTCCTTCTTGGCGGAAATGAAGCGGATGACGTCTTCGGAGAGCCCTTTCGGCGCGGTCTCCGCTTCGATGTCGGTGACGAAGCCGTACTTATAGCGTTCGCCCAGGCGTTCGACGTCGCGGACGGTTTCGGCTGTGGCGCTCACGGGCGCGCCTCCTTTGTTGCGGACGGCGAGGCTTCGAAGTTGAAGAGCGGCTGCAGCATGTCCTCCAACGTGACGTCGGTCAGCGCCGCCTCGATCGCGCTGTTGACGGCGTCCCAGCTACCGCGAAGCAGGCAGACGCTCTGCACGTTGCACGGGTCGTCGGCGCCGTCGACGCAGGCGGTGATCGCGACTGGACCGTCAAGCGCCGTCACGATCTCCGCGACGGAGATGTCTTTCGGCGCCCGGGCCAGCACATAGCCGCCATGGGCGCCGCGCGCGCCATTGACCAGACCGCCGGCGCCGAGCGCCTTCAGCACTTGGCCGACCGTCGCGGCCGGCAGGCCCGTCGCCGTAGAAATTTCCGCGGCCGACTGGCGCGCGTCGGGCCGGCTGGCCAGCCGGCCCATCACCACGACGCTGTAATCCGTCATCTTGCTGAGCCGCAGCATTCCTTGGCTCCAATTCGGACTATTAAGTTACGAATTGGAATTTGGAGGAAACAGCTCCGAATTTCAAGCCCCGGCATGCATTGGCGGCTTGTCATCCGCCTGTCATCGACCTGTCATCGGCCCACAAAGAAACGACGCCAGAACTCTGCCCGGGATTGCCGATTCTGGAGAGCCAATATGGACAGCCATCCGTCGTTCGACGAATTCGACGAAATCAACCACCCTCGCCCCGACGCGACGGACTTCGACACGGTCGCCGAGCGGTTCATCAGCCGTCGCTCGTTCCTGCGCGGCGCCGCGGCCGCCGGGGCGAGCGCATTCGTGCTGGGCGCCGCGTCCCTGACCGGCCGCCAGGCGCAGGCCGCGAAGGGTTGGCTGGACTTCGCGCCCGTCGCCGCCAACGGACAGGACGCCATTTCCGTGCCTCAGGGCTTCCGTAGCTACGTTCTGACGTCGTGGGGCGAGCCGCTCTGGACACAGGGCGTCCCCTTCGACCCTGCGACGCGCGGCACGGCGGCGACGCAGGCGCTCGCCTTCGGCGACAACAATGACGGCATGGCGCTGTTCGAAGCGCCGGGCGGCCGTAGCGTGCTCGCGGTCAACAACGAGTACACCAACCTCGAGATCATGTATGGCGCGCGCGCGAGCAAGGTGCCGGAGACCGTGGACGACGTGATGAAGGGCAAGGCCGCCCACGGCGTCAGCGTCTTCGAAATCGCCAAGGACGGCGACAACTGGTCGGTCGTCGTCGACAGCCCCTTCAACCGCCGGATCACTGCCGACACGCCAATGGAGATCACCGGTCCTGCCGCCGGCCACGACTTGCTGAAGACGGCGCTCGACCCGACCGGCACGCGCTCGCTCGGCACGTGGAACAACTGCGGCAACGGCCGGACGCCGTGGGGCGCCTACCTCACCTGCGAAGAGAACTTCAACGGCTACTTCTCCTCCTCCGAAGCCGCCCAGGACCAGAAGCCGATCGCCCTGCCGGAAGGCTTCGACCGCTATGGCATCGGGCCGAAGGACTGGGGCTATGGCTGGGCCAAGGCCGACGAGCGCTTCGACATCTCGAAGCACCCGAACGAGCCGCACCGCAACGGCTATATCGTCGAAATCGATCCGCTCGATCCGACATCAACGCCGAAGAAGCGCACCGCCCTCGGCCGCTTCAAGCATGAAAACGCAGAGGTCGTCGTGGCCGAGAACGGCCACGTCGTCGTCTATATGGGCGACGACGAGCGAGGCGAGTTCCTCTACCGCTTCGTCTCGGCCGGTCGCTATGTCGAAGGCGGCGACAACGCGGACCTGCTCGCCGACGGCGACCTCTTCGTCGCGAAGTTCAACGACGACGGCTCCGGCGAATGGCTGCCGCTGACGCCCGCTGCCACCGGCATGGCGTCAAAGGCGGAGATTTGCATCCGCACCCGCCAGGCCGGCTCCGCCGTCGGCGCGACGACCATGGACCGGCCGGAATGGGTCGCCGCCCATCCGATGAAGGCGGAGGTCTACTGCTGCCTGACCAACAACAAGAACCGGGCGAAGAAGCCCAACGCCGGCGGCGACCCGACGCCCGTCAACGGCCCGAACCCGCGCGCCGGCAACAATTACGGCCAGATCGTGCGCTGGCGACCGGATGCGGGCGACCACACGTCGGCGAAGTTCGCCTGGGACCTGTTCGTGCTCGCCGGCAATCCGACCGTCCATCAGGACGCTTATGCCGGCAGCGCGAACGTCACCGCCGACAACATGTTCAACTCGCCGGACGGCCTGTCGTTCGACAGCAAGGGCGGCCTCTGGATCCAGACCGACGGCAGCTACTCGAACGCCAAGGACTTCGCCGGCATGGGCAACAATCAGATGCTTGTCGCCAACACGGAGACCGGCGAAATCAAGCGCTTCCTGGTCGGCCCGAAGGAGAGCGAGATCACCGGCTTCGCCTGGTCGCTGGACAGGAAGACGCTCTTCATTGGCGTTCAGCATCCGGGCGAAAAGGGCGACAGCCACTGGCCGGAAGGCGGCGACGCGGTTCCCCGCTCCTCCATCGTCGCGATCGAGCGGGAGGACGGCGCAGAGATCGGCTGACGCCGACGGATCGACGTCTTTTTCCGAAGGGCGGCGCCGGCCACGGCGCGCCCGGCCAGCGTCAGCGACAGG
>DAINCG010000400.1:3481-4479 GCA_036732525.1 Pseudomonadota bacterium
TTGCATTCCGGGACCTCGCGGCCGATCAAACGCGCTCCTGAACCGCCTCAGCCGAGAACGCCTGCCGCCATGCGCATCGTCGACATCGTCGAAAAGACCTTTTCCCTGAAGTCAGATATTCGCAATGCCTATGTCGACTTCAGCCAGATGACCTGCAGCGTCGTCGCGGTCGCGACCGACCTGGTGCGCGACGGCAAGCCGGTGGTCGGCTACGGCTTCAATTCGAACGGGCGCTACGGCCAGGGCGCGCTGATGCGCGACCGTTTCATTCCGCGCATCCAGGCAGCTGAACCGAAAGCGCTTTTGGGCGACGACGGCTTTCTTGATCCCGTCCGCATCAACCGGATCATGCGGGTCAACGAAAAGCCGGGCGGCCATGGCGAGCGGTCGGTCGCGGTCGGCACGATCGACATGGCGCTCTGGGACGCGCTCGCCAAGGCGCACGAGAAGCCGCTCTGGCGCTATCTCGCGGACACATACAACGACGGCGTGGCGGACGACGGCGTCTTCGTCTATGCGGCCGGCGGCTATTACTATCCCGGCAAGGGTCGCGACGCCTTGCAGGACGAGATGCGCGGCTATCTCGACCTCGGCTACGACATCGTCAAGATGAAGATCGGCGGCGAAGACATCGACGCGGACCAGGCGCGCATCGAATCGGTGCTGGAGGTCGTCGGCCCCGGCCAGCGCCTCGCGGTCGACGCGAACGGACGCTTCGACCTGAAAACCGCCTTGGCCTATGGCGAGATGATGCGGCCCTATGACCTCTTCTGGTACGAGGAAGCGGGCGATCCGCTCGACTACCAGCTCCAGTCCGTGCTGGGCGAAGCCTATCCGGGCGCGATGGCGACAGGCGAGAACCTGTTCTCCGAAATCGACGCCCGCAATCTGATTCGCTATGGCGGCATGCGGAGCGACCGGGACTGGCTGCAGTTCGATCCGCCCCTCTCCTACGGGCTCGCGGAATACCTGGAGACGCTGAAGATGCTGCGCGGCCT
>DAINCG010000401.1:0-620 GCA_036732525.1 Pseudomonadota bacterium
GGGAGGAGCTCTCGCGGGCGACCGACCGGGTCTGGGCGGTCGAGCCGGTCCCGTCGGGCGGCCGGCCGAGCCTCGCCGATGAAGAGGCGGCGGCCGAAGCCGCGCTCAAGGCGCATCCGCTGGTGCAAGCCGCGCTGGCGGCGTTCCCGGACGGCGAGCTGCATATTGGCCAGCCGCCGGAACCCGACGCGGACGACCTCGCGCCGGAATTGCCGGCGCCGCCGCCCGCGGCCGATGACGAAAACCCCGATGTCGTCTATGACGACGACCTGAACCTCGGTGATTGGGAGCTCGACGATTGAAGCTCGGTAACCTGATGAAGCAGGCCCAGGAAATGCAGGCCAAGATGGCCGAGATGCAGGAAAGCCTGGCCGCCTATGAAACGGACGGCGAAGCCGGCGCGGGCCTCGTCAAGGCGCGCGTCAGCGGCAAAGGCGATCTGCTCGGCCTGACCATCGCGCCGGAGGCGATGGACCCGAGCGATCCGACCCTCCTGGAAGACTTGGTCGTCGCCGCCGTCGCGGATGCGAAGGGCAAGGCGGAAGCCTACATGCAGGAAAAAATGCAGGAGATGACCGGCGGCCTCGGCCTGCCGGCCGGCTTCAAGCTGCCGTTTTGAG
>DAINCG010000401.1:633-4450 GCA_036732525.1 Pseudomonadota bacterium
CCTGCCGTCGAACGTCTGATCCAGCAGTTGGCGCGCCTGCCGGGCCTCGGCCCGCGCTCGGCTAGGCGAGCCGCCCTGCACCTGATCCAGCGGCCGGAGGCGGCCCTCTCGCCGCTGATCCGCGCGCTCGCCGAAGTCGAGGCGAACGTCCGAACCTGCTCGGTCTGCGGCAATATCGACGCCCGCGACCCTTGTGAGATCTGCCGCGATCCAGACCGGGACACCGGCGCCATCTGCGTCGTCGAGCGGGTCGGCGATCTTTGGGCGTTCGAGCGGGCGGGGGCCTTCCGCGGCCGCTATCACGTGCTCGGCGGCGTGCTTTCCGCGCTCGACGGCGTGCGGCCCGAGGACCTCGCCATCGACGCTTTGGTCCGCCGGGCGGACGATCCGGCGGTCGAAGAAGTGGTGATCGCGACCAACGCCACCCTCGACGGCCAGACGACGGCGCACTATCTCGCCGAACGCCTGGCCCCGACTGGCGTCAGCGTCACCCGCCTCGCCCACGGCATGCCCGTCGGCGGCGAACTCGACTACCTCGACGACGGCACCCTCGCGACGGCATTGCGCCTCAGGCGGCCGCTCAGCGGTTAGCGGCGACCAGTCGCCAGCGGTGGAAAAAGCGGACTTCGCCGGCTTCGAGGCGGAGGCCGATGCCGGCGTCAGCGCCGCGTTCCGCAAGGGCGCGCACGACAACGCCCAAGGGGGCGTTCAGGCCCGGGTCGTTGACGATGCCCATCCATTCGCCGAAAGCGCGGTCCTTGTCCCAGGTCTCGGTCGCGAGGTCCTTGAATCCGGCGGCGGCGATCGCCGCGTCGAGTTCTTCGGCCGGCAGCATGCGCACATGGCTCGGGTCGCGCAGGATTTCGATGGCGTTGTGGAGCGCGGCATTCTCCGGATCGTCCGAACTCACGACGTCGACCACGACGAGGCGGCCGCCCGGCTTCAGCACGCGATGCATTTCGGCGAGCGCGCGGTCCGGGCGGGCGAAGTGGTGGATGGCGAGGCGCGTCACGACCGCGTCGAAGCCGGCGTCGGCGAAGGGCAGCGCCTCCGCGTCGCCGACCTCGAAGCGGACGTTCGTGCGCCCGGCCTTGGCCGCCGTTTCGCGCGCCTTCGCCAGCATCGCCTCCGTCGCGTCGAGGCCGACCGCCTCCGTGGCGTCGGCGGCGACGGCGGCCGTCACGACTCCCGGGCCGCAGGCGACGTCGAGCACGCGGCCCTTGCCTGCCGGGCCGAGCGCCCGGCGGAAGCGGTCCTCGACCGAGACGTCGGCAATGGCGGCGTGGCGGGCGAAGCTTTCCGCCTGTCGGGTGAATGCGTCCCGGATGCGGCCGAGCCGCGCGTCATCGCCTTCTGTCGCTGCGCCGGCCACGGCGTCAGGCCGCCGCGGCGGCGGGCGCCGCGTCCGCGTCCTCCAGCATCATCGCCGCCGCCTTCTCGCCGATCATGATGATCGGCGCGTTGGTGTTGCCGGAGACGAGCTGCGGCATGATTGAGCCATCCGCGACCCGGAGGCCGGAGACCCCGCGGACGCGGAGCCTGGGGTCGACCACGGCCTTGGCGTCGCCGTCGGGGCCCATCTTGCAGGCGCCGACCGGGTGGTAGACCGTCGCGCCGGTGCGAAGCGCAAAGTCGAGGATCTCGTCGTCAGACTGCACGTCCTTGCCCGGCGTGATCTCGAACTTGACGTAGGGCGCAAGTGCGGGCTGGGTCACCAGATTGCGGGCGATCTTCACGCCGCCGATGATCGCCTGCTGGTCCTCGTACTCCTTCAGGAAGTTGCAGACGATGCGCGGCGGCGCCGACGGGTCGGCGGAGCCGATATGGACGAAGCCCCGGCTCTGCGGGCGAAGTTGGCAGGGCGCGCAGGTCATGCCCGGCTCCTTTTCCAGCGCGCGGGTCTTGATGTCGGTGATGCTGGCGTGGGCGATATGGAACTGGACGTCCGGCGTCTCCAGTTCGGGCCGGGTCTTGACGAAGCCGTGGACGACGCCCGCCGGATAGGTCAGCAGGCCGTTCCGCGCAAAGGCGTATTTCATCACCTCGCGCACCAGCCGAAGCCCGCGCGAATCGTTGTTGAGCGACAGGTTCTTGGTCATCCGCCACATCGGCCGGCAGAGATAGTGGTCGTGATGGTTCTCGCCGACGCCGGGCGATTCATGGACGACGTCGATGCCCAGGCCCTTCAAAAGATCTGCCTGGCCGACGCCGGAGAGCTCCAGGATCTGGGGCGACTGTATCGCGCCGGCGGCGAGCACGACCTCCCGGCCCGCCCGGAACTGCCGGACCTGGCCGCGCTGGCTGACCTCGACGCCGACGCAGCGCTTGCCCTCGAACAGCAGGCGCAGCACCTGGGCTTCCGTCTCCAGGCGGACGTTCGGCCGCTTCAGCGCCGGCTCCAGATAGGCCTTCGCCGTCGACCAGCGGCGGCCGGCCTTCTGGGTCACCTGGTAGTAGCCGAAGCCTTCCTGGTCCTTGCCGTTGTAGTCGGGATTGCGCGGATATCCGGCCTGCTCGCCGGCGTCGATCCAGGCGTCGAGCACCTCGTGCGGCGAGGGCATGTCCATGACGTTCAAGGGGCCGCCCGCGCCGCGCAGGTCGTCGCCGCCGCGCTCGAAGTTCTCGGACTTCCGGAAATAGGGCAGGCACTGCTCGAACGACCAGCCGGTGCAGCCGAGCTGCGCCCAGTGGTCGTAGTCCTGGTGCTGGCCGCGCACGTAGAGCAGGCCGTTGATCGAGGACGAGCCGCCCAGCACCTTGCCGCGCGGGATCGGGATCTTGCGGTTGTAGGTCCGCTCCTCCGGCTCCGAATCGAAACGCCAGTTGAGGCCCGGCATGTCGAGCGTCTTGGCGTAGCCGACCGGGATGTGGATCCAGATATTGCTGTCCTTGCCGCCGGCCTCCAGCGCCAGCACCTTGTGCTTTCCGCTCTCCGAAAGCCGGTTGACCAGCGTGCAGCCCGCCGACCCGCAACCGACGACGATGTAATCGAACGTTTCGTCCGCCATGGCGCTTCCCCTTTTCCCGGGCGCCATTCTGCGTCCGACGCAGGCGGTCAGTCCAGGAGCGACTTGACCGGGACCGCGGGATCGCCCGCGAGCGCCTTCGCCGGCGATCGGCCGGCTTCGATCAGCCGTTTCGCGATCATGTAGGCGCGCGGGTCGTTCATGGCGTCGACCGCCAGCAACTCGTCGCCGCGGTAGTACCAGAACGAGGTCGACTTCGCGTCGCGGCGGGCGACGACCGAGTCATAGCCTTGGCTGAGGCCCGCGATCTGCAGCTTGACGTCGAACTGGTCGGACCAGAACCAGGGCTTCGCCTGGTAGGCCTTTCCGGCGCCCAGGATGTTCTCCGCGACGACCTCCGCCTGATCGGCGGCGTTCGGCACGCTCTCCAGGCGAATGCGTTGTCCCCGATAGGGAAACGACGCGCAGTCGCCCGCCGCCCAGACGTTCGGGGCCGATGTGCGGCCCGCTTCATCCGTGCGAATGCCGTTCTCGACCGCGATGCCCGCAGCCTCCGCGAGCCCGGTCGCGGGGCCGACGCCGATCGCGACGACGACGAAGTCCGTCGGATAGACCGCCCCGTCCGCCATGACGGCGCCCGCGACCTTGCCTGCCCCTTCGAGGCCCGCGAGACGAGCGCCCTCGAGGATCTTGACGCCGTGGCGCGCATGCAGGTCGCGGAAATAGTCCGCCGTTTCGGCCGATGCGACCCGTTTCAGGATGCGGTCCTCCGCTTCCGCCAGGGTGACGTCGAGGCCCTTCTTGGCCGCGACCGCCGCGACCTCAAGGCCGATATACCCGCCGCCGACGAT
>DAINCG010000402.1:0-896 GCA_036732525.1 Pseudomonadota bacterium
AACAGCGCGAAGATGACCCAGACCGGATGCAGCCCGACCCGATCGCCGACCAGCTTCGGCGTCAGGATATTACCCTCAACCGCCTGCCCGATCAGGAAAATCGCCGCGACAATGCCGATTCTCAGATAGTCGTCGAACTGCAGGAAGGCGAGACCGACGCTGGCGATCAGGCCGAAGATTGAACCCACATACGGGATGAACGCCAGCACGCCCGCCAGCACGCCGACGACGAAGCCGAACTGCAGCCCAGCCAGGGTCAGCGCGATCCCGTAGGAAAGGCCGAGGACGATGCAGACGCTCGCCTGGCCGCGCACGAAGCCCGAAAGCGTCTCGTCAACCAGACGCGCCTGCTGTCGGACGGTCGGCGCCGCGTCGAGCGGAATGAGGTCGTCGATCCATGCGACCAGGCGATCCCAGTCGCGCAACAGGTAGAACGCGACGATCGGCGTAACGAACACGAAGGTCGACACGTTCACCAGCGCCATACCGCCGTCGAACAGGCGCCGGACCAGGCTGCCAAAAAGCTGGACCGCCTTGCCGACCTGGCCGCCGACCGCGTCGCGCAGGCGCTGCATGTCCTGCTCGTCCAGCGTCTGGGACGCGTGGTTCAACAGGTTGCCGAGAAGCTCTTCGATCTTCTGGGCGTAGCGCGGCAGCGCCTCGGCCGCCGCCGCAAACTGGGTCTGGACCAGGGGGAACGCCAGGATGAGCACCAAAAGCGCCGCCAGCGCGAACGCCGTGATCGCGAGGGTCGCAGCCAGCCAGCGCGGCGCCTTGTGTTTTTCCAGCCAGTCGGCGGCCGGATCGAGGAAATAGGCGACCGCCATGCCGACCACGAACGGCAGCAGGACGTCCTTGAACAGGACGATGAAGATGACCAACGCAACGATGATCGC
>DAINCG010000402.1:906-4446 GCA_036732525.1 Pseudomonadota bacterium
GACCTTCCGCCAAGCCGGCATCCGGGCGGGATGCGGGTTCGGGTCGGCCGGCGCCGACGGAGGGGCCGTGGGCGTCGGGTCGGTCAATGCAGCTCCTATTGCGCGCTGTAGGTCGGCGGCGCGATCAGCACCCACTGGGTCTCGCCGCCCGGTCCCGCGGGCGCCAGATCCATGCTCTGCCGGGCGACGCCGGCGCGCAGGTCCTCCGCCGAACCGCGATAGAACAGGCGGATGCGGGCGCGCTGGCGGCTCAGCGCGACGATTTCGTGCCGCTCCAGGCCCGGCGACTGATCCAGCCGGCGCTGGGCGTCGGCATACTCGCGGATGTTCGAGATCGGCAGGTCGGCGACGAGGCTCGAAAGCGAAGCGGGCGGCGGCCCGGCCGCGCCGCGCTTCCAGCTCGCTTCAAGGGCCGCCACCAGCTTGTTCGCCGCTGCGACGCCCAGATCTTCGGGCCGCGCGCCAGGTTCGCCCACTTCCTTGTTGCGGTAACCGGTGAGCGGCGGTCCGCCGCCAACGACGTCGGCGGTCACGTCGAGCGTCGGCCGGCCGCTGACCGGATCCACCTGGAACGCGGCTTCGGTCACCAGAACGCCGGCCGCGCCGTACCGCGCCGCGAAGGCCGAAAGGCGCGCCCGATCTCGGCCGCTTGCCTGCGCGGCGGAGAGCGCGCTGGCGTCGGCGAGGTCGGCTTCCGGCAACAGAACGGGCGCCAGGCCGTCGGACCGCCCGCGGAAGGTCCATGCGTCGCGCCAGGGGTTGTTCTGTTCCCAAAGCGCCTGCGCCCCGGCCCAGCGGTAGACGGGCGCGACGACCACGGCCGGCGCGCGCTGCTCCACCACTTCCAGTCCACGCTGCCGGAGATAGGACCGCACGCGGTCCTTGCGGAAGCTGATGGTCATGTTGGCGGCGTAGCGGGTGGCGGTCGTCTTTTCGTCCTGAATGCGGAGGCCATCCGCCAGATCGGCGGCCGTGCCGTAGCCGATGTCGGGAATGCGGCCGTGCTCGGAGGCCGGCGTCAGCCGTTCGAGCAGATGGCGAAGCCCCTGAATGTGCGCCTGCTGAATCGCCTCCTGCCGGGCGGTCGCGGAAGTTTCACGCGTCAGGTCGACGTTGATGTCGGTCACGGTGTAAGGATCCTGGCTCTGCGCGTTCGCGACAGGCGCGAAACCAAGCCCCGCCACAAGAACCGCCGCCGCCGCCAGTATTCGGATGATCATTCGCCGTCGCCTCCATTCGCGCCCACCGCGCCGCCATGCGCTGCATCGCATTGCGTCCGGGCGCGTCTGCGGGTATGCCGCAGTCAATTCCCGGTGCTGCCCTTTCATATAGACGGATCGACCATGGCTGAGAATGGCGCGGGCGCCTACAAATCCGCGGGCGTCGATATTGCCGCCGGCGACGCGCTCGTCCGACGCATCGCGCCGATGGTGAAAAGTACGGCGCGGTCCGGCGCGGACGCCGACATCGGCGGGTTCGGCGGCGCGTTCGATCTCGCAGCCGCCGGCTACCGCGACCCCATCCTGGTCGCGGCGACCGACGGCGTGGGCACCAAGCTGCTGATCGCGGAGGCGGTTGGCGACCATACCGGCATCGGGACGGACCTCGTTGCGATGTGCGTCAACGACCTGGCGGTCCAGGGCGCGGAGCCGCTGTTCTTTCTCGACTATTTTGCGACCGGTCGGCTCGACGTCGATCAGGCCGCCGCCGTCGTCGAGGGGGTCGCGGCCGGCTGTCTGGAGGCCGGCTGCGCCCTGATCGGCGGCGAGACGGCGGAAATGCCCGGCGTCTATCCGGCCGGCCGTTACGATCTCGCCGGGTTCGCCGTCGGCGCCGCGGAGCGGGACGGCTTCGTCGACGGGCGTTCCACCCGCGCCGGCGACGTCGCGATCGCGCTGCCGTCAAGCGGCGTCCATTCCAACGGCTTTTCCCTGGTGCGGCGAATCGTCGAGGCGGCGGGCCTGGATTATGCGGCCCCTGCCCCCTTTGCGCCGGGCGCGACGCTCGGCCAGGCGCTGCTGACGCCGACGCGCATCCATGCCCGCGCCGCCGTGGCGCTCGCCCGCGCGCGCCTCGCGAAGGGCATGGCGCATATCACCGGCGGCGGCCTGGACGAGAATCCGCCGCGCGCGTTCGGACGCGACCTGGCGCTCTTGCTCGACCTCGATAAGGTCCCCGTGCCGCCGGTGTTCGACTGGCTGCAAGCGGCCGGCAAGCTGACGGCCGCCGACATGACGCTGACCTTCAACTGCGGCGTCGGCATGCTGATCTACGTGGCGGAACCGGACGTCGACCGCGCCATCGACCTGCTTGGTGAGAACGGCGCGCCGGACGCCGTCGTCGCCGGACGCCTGGTCGATCGCGACGGCGGTCCGGCGGTTCGCGTCGCGGGGCTCGCCCGATGGGGCGGATGAAGTTCGGCATCCTGTTTTCCGGTCGCGGCACCAACCTGCAGGCGTTGCTGGACGCCGCCGCCGACCCGGGATTTCCGGCGCAAGCCGCGATCGCCATCAGCAACCGCGCCGACGCCGGCGGCCTCGACCGCGCGGCCAGGGCCGGCGTGCCGACCGCCGTGGTCGACCACAAGGCATTCCCGGACCGCCCCGCCTTCGAACGCGCGCTGACCGAGCGGTTGGAAGCTGCAGGGGTCGAGCTCGTCTGCCTGGCCGGTTTCATGCGTCTGCTCACGCCGACCTTCGTCGACCGCTGGGCCGGCCGGGCGCTCAACATCCACCCGTCCCTGCTGCCGGCGTTTCCGGGCCTCGACACGCACCAGCGCGCCATCGACGCCGGCGCGCGCTTCGCGGGCGCGACGGTCCATTTCTTGTCGGCCGAGATGGACGCGGGCCCGATCGTCGCGCAGGCGGCGACCCCAATTTTGCCGACCGACGACGCCGTCAGCCTCGCGGCGCGCGTGCTTGAGGGCGAGCACGAAATCTACGTTCGTGCGCTGCGCTGGGTCGCGGAAGGTCGGGTGCGCATCGAAGGCGGCCGCGCCGTGGTGGACCGGGCGTCGGCCGACGCCGCATTCTATTTGCCTGCGAAATCGGCGCGGGTATAAATCGGCTCGAAACGCTTCAATCGCGGGAGGGCGAGCCCATGACCGACTACAATGCCGACGCCGACGCCGCCGTTCGCAAGGACGGCTGGATCCAATTCACGAAACTGATGACCTATGCCAGCGTCGCCGTCGCGGCCGTGCTGGTGCTGATGGCCATCTTCCTCGTTTAGCGCCGCCGCGGCCTGAAACGAAAAACGGGGCCGGTCCCGCGATGACGTCGCGGGACCGGCCCCGTTCGCATTTCGACCGTCAGGCCGGTTCAGCCGACGATTTCAAGCGAGCTGAAGAAGAAGGCGATCTCGTTCGCGGCGTTTTCCTCGGAATCGGAGCCGTGAACCGAGTTCGCTTCGATCGATTCGCCGAAGTCCTTGCGGATCGTGCCCTGCCCGGCGTTCGCCGGGTTGGTCGCGCCCATGATGTCCCGGTTCGCCTGAACCGCGTCCTCGCCTTCCAGAACCTGGACGACGACCGGACCGGAA
>DAINCG010000403.1:0-1684 GCA_036732525.1 Pseudomonadota bacterium
CAAGAGCCTGGCGAACCAGCCCGCGAACGCGACCGAGGAGATCGCCGACCAGGTCCGGCAGATGCAGGAGGAGGCCGGCAGCGCGGTTCAGGCGATCGAAGGCATCTCCAACGCCATCGCGCGCATCCACGAAATGTCGCAGGCCGTCTCGACGGCGGCCGACGAGCAGAGCTCGGCGACATCGGAGATCAGCAGCAACGTATTGGAGGCCGCCCGCGGCTCGCAGCAGGTCGACGACACGATCGACATGGTGCGCGCCGGAGCCGAACAGACCGGCCGGAACGCCTCGAGCGTGGTGGAGGCCGCGCAGGCGCTCAACCAGGAAGCGGCGAAGCTTCGGTCCGAGGTCATGGGCTTCCTCGGCAAGGTTCGGGCGGGCTAAGATCAGCGCGCGGCGGGCGGGAAAGACCGCTCCGGCCGCCGCGCGCAATCTTGGCCGTCAGCCGGCGGCGTTTCGGATGCCGCCCATGGCCCGTGTTCTCCATATCGCCTGCAGCCCGCGCGGCGAAGCCGCGTTCAGCTGGCGGGTGGCCGAAGCGCTGCTGCAGCGTCTCGATCCTGACGAACGGCGCATCGTGCGGCGTCTCGATCTCGCGCCGCCGCCGGGACCTTCGGCCGAATTCGCGGACGCGATGCGGCGCGCGCAGACCGCCGAAGCCGCGCGCAACGAGCCGTCGCTTGCGGTTTCAGAGGAACTGATCGGCGAGTTGGAGGCGACGGACACGCTGGTCGTCTCGACGCCGATGCACAACTACACCGTTCCGGCGAATCTCAAGGCGTGGCTGGATCAGGTCGTCCGCTTCGGCCGCAGTTTCGAGAGCACGCCCAACGGAAAGATCGGCCGGCTCAGAGACCGGCCGACCTATGTCGTGATCGCATCGGGCGGCGCGATCGACCCGCCTGCCGCGACACAGCCGGATTTCCTCCGTCCTTATCTGACCGCGATCCTCGCCTGCATCGGCATCCGCGACGTGACGTTTATCGCGGCGGAAAGCATGTCACGGGGCGAGGCGGTTGCGGCGGCCGGGCTCGAGGCCGCGCTGGCGGCGGTCGATCGCGCGCTCGCGGCGCGGCGCTGACTACTCCGCCATCACCTGGGTTTTGGCGACGACCAGCAGTTCGTCCATCTTCTTGCGCAGCCGAAGCACGTCCAGATCGACGCCGGCGGCCTTCAGGTCGCCCTGCACCTTTTCCAGCACGTCCTCGTCGCCCGGCTTCTGGAAGTCGGACGCGACGACATCCTTGGCATAGGCCTTGAGCGCATCGCCGGACAGGCCCATCTCCGCGCCGGCCCATTCGCCGAGCAGGCGATTGCGGCGCGCCGTCACCTTGAACTGGATTTCCTGGTCGTGCTTGAACTTCGACTCGAACTCTCTCTCGCGGTCGTCGAACGTCGACATGTTCCAAGGCGCTCCTTCGGGCGGATATGTTGAACCTCTCCCGTCCTATATAGGATGTCATGCCCCGGTACGCGACCGCCTTCCCCTGCGGATTTCTGAAGCATGTGCACCGTCGTCCTGCTCCGCCGTCCCGGCCACGATTGGCCCGTTCTGCTCGCCGCCAACCGGGATGAACGGGTCGACCGGCCGTGGGACGCGCCGGACCGCCATTGGCCGGATCGGGCGGAGGTGATCGCCGGCCGGGACCGGGAGGCCGGCGGCACCTGGCTCGGCCTGAACGATCA
>DAINCG010000403.1:1717-4445 GCA_036732525.1 Pseudomonadota bacterium
CGTGCTGAACCGGTCGGGCTCGCTCGGGCCCGCGGCCGACAAGCGGAGCCGGGGGGAACTGGTGCTCGACGCGCTCGACTTCGCCGACGCCCGGGACGCGGCCGAAGCGCTCGGCGAACTCGACGCCAGCGCCTACAAGACCTTCAATCTGTTCGTCGCCGACAATCGGGACGCCTTCTGGCTGAAGGGCCTGGGCGCCGGCGCGCCCGTCGTGACGCCGATGCCGGAAGGGGTTTCGATCCTGACCGCGCACGACCTGAACGACGTCGTCGCCTCGCCCAGGGCGCGACACTACCTCCCGGTCTTCGAGGAGACGCCGCCGCCGGACCCCGACGCCGGGCCGGAGGCATGGGCCGCCTGGGAGGCCATCCTCGCCTCGAAGGACATGGCGCCCGGCCAGACGGACGCCAACGCCGCGATCCATGTGGAGACGGACTGGGGTTTCGGCACAGTTTCGAGCTCGCTGATCGCGCTGCCGTCGGCCGACCGCGGCGCCGAGGTCCGCCCCCGCTGGCGCTTCGCCCGGACATGGCCCGAGCGGGCGCCGTACAGCGTCATTCCGACCTGACGCGGCAGCGCCGCAATGCGGTGCAAATCCCAAAGGAATGGAGTATAGAAGCTGTCCCAAAGCGGTCGCCTGGCGGCCGCGTTTCCTTTTGGCGACCGGAAAGCGATCTCCCATGGCGCGCCGCAGACGCATCTACGAAGGCAAGGCCAAGGTCCTCTACGAGGGCCCAGAACCCGGCACGATCATTCAGTATTTCAAGGACGACGCGACGGCGTTCAATAACCAGAAGCACGCCATCATCGAAGGCAAGGGCGTGCTGAACAACCGCATCAGCGAATATCTGATGCTGCGCCTGCAGGACGTCGGCGTGCCGACCCACTTCATCCGCCGCATCAACATGCGCGAGCAGTTGGTGCGCGAGGTCGAGATCATCCCGATCGAGGTGGTCGTCCGCAATGTCGCCGCCGGCACGTTCGCCAAGCGGTTTGGCGTCGCCGAGGGATCCGCGTTGCCGCGCTCGATCGTCGAGTACTACTACAAGGCCGACGAGCTGGGCGATCCGCTGGTGACGGAAGAGCACATCACCGCATTCGGCTGGGCGACTCCGGTCGACCTGGACGACATGTTCAATCTGGCGCTCCGCATCAACGACTACCTGACCGGCCTGTTCATCGGCTGCGGGCTCAGGCTCGTCGACTTCAAGGTCGAGTTCGGCCGCCTCTTGACCGAGGATTCCGAGCAGATCGTGCTGGCCGACGAGATCAGCCCGGATTCCTGCCGGCTCTGGGACATCAAGACCAACGAGATCCTGGACAAGGATCGGTTCCGCAAGGATCTGGGCGGCGTCGTCGAGGCCTATCGGGAAGTGGCGCGGCGGCTCGGCATCCTGCAGGACGCGAACGTCACCGAACTCAAGACCCGCACCGACGCCGAGACGGGCGAGGACAAGTCGGAAGGCAAGGCGGAATGAAGGCGCGCGTCGCGGTCCGTCTGCGTCCGGACGTGCTCGACCCCCAGGGCAAGGCGATCGGCCAGGCCCTCGGCACGCTCGGCTTCGAGGGCGTCGGCGACGTCCGGCAGGGCAAGCTGATCGAACTCGACGTCGCCGCGTCCGACAAGGCGGCGGCGGAGACGCAGGTCAGGGCGATGTGCGAGAAGCTGCTCGCCAATCCCGTCATCGAAGACTACGAGATCGAGATCGAAGACTGATGCGTGCGGCCGTCGTCGTCTTCCCGGGCTCCAATCGCGAGCGGGACATGGCGCTCGCCTGCCGACGCGCCTTCGGCCGGGAGCCGCTGCACGTCTGGCATGGCGAGACCTCCCTGCCCGACGTCGATTTCCTGGCCCTGCCCGGCGGCTTCAGCTACGGAGACTATCTCCGGCCCGGCGCCATCGCCGCACGCTCGCCGATCATGCCCGCGGTCCGCGCCTTTGCGGAGAGCGGCCGGCCGCTGCTCGGCGTCTGCAACGGCTTCCAGATCATGATCGAGGCCGGCCTGCTTGAGGGCGCGCTGCTCCGGAACGCCGCGCTCAAATTCGTCTGCCGGGAAGTGACGCTGGTCTGCGGCGCCGATTCGCCCTTCACCCGCGGCCTCGCGCCCGGCAAGTCGCGCATCCGCGTGCCGGTGGCGCATCACGACGGCGGCTATTTCGTGACGCCCGACCGGCTGAAACGGCTGGAGGACGAGGACCGCATCGCCTTCCGCTATGCCGCGGGCGACAACCCGAACGGCTCGACCGCCGACATCGCCGGCGTGCTCAATAAGCGCCGCAACGTGCTCGGCCTGATGCCGCATCCCGAAAATGCGACCGACCCGCTCGCGGGCGGCGAGGACGGCCTCACCCTCTTCAAGAGCCTGCTGGAGGCGGCGTGACCATGTCGGCCGACGCGCCCGAAATCACCGCCGACCTCGTCTCCGGCCACGGCCTCTCGTCGGACGAGTACGAGCTGATCCTGGACATCCTGGGCCGCGCGCCGAATCTGGTCGAGCTCGGCGTCTTCTCGGCGATGTGGAGCGAGCACTGCTCCTACAAGTCCTCTAAGAAGCACCTGAAGACGCTGCCGACCGAGGCCCCCTGGGTGATCTGCGGCCCCGGCGAGAATGCCGGCGTCATCGACATCGGCGACGGCGAGGCCGCCATCTTCAAGATGGAGAGCCACAACCACCCCTCCTTCATCGAGCCCTACCAGGGCGCCGAGACCGGCGTCGGCGGCATCCT
>DAINCG010000404.1:0-4434 GCA_036732525.1 Pseudomonadota bacterium
GGCCGGCCTCTCGGCATACCCGGCGGCGATGTTCCATCTGACGACGCACGCCTTCTTCAAGGCGCTCCTGTTCCTCGGCGCCGGCTCGGTCATCCACGCCATGTCGGACGAGCAGGACATGCGCCGGATGGGCGGGATCAAGGGCCATATCCGCACGACCTACATCCTGATGTGGATCGGCAGTCTGGCGCTCGCGGGCGTCGGCATCCCCGGCGTGATCGGCTTCGCCGGCTTCTATTCGAAGGACATGATCCTGGAAGTCGCCTACGGCGCGCACAGCGTCACCGGCTTCATCGCCTTCGGCCTCGGCGTCGCGGCCGCGCTGATGACGGCCTTCTATTCCTGGCGCCTGCTCTTCATGACCTTCCATGGCGAGCCGCGCGCGGACGAGAAGGTGATGGCGCATGTCCATGAATCGCCGCCGATCATGCTCTGGCCGCTCTACGTGCTGGCCTTGGGGGCCGTCGTCTCCGGCATCGGGCTCTACGGCTTCTTCGTCGGCCATCATTTCCAGGAGTTCTGGGGCGACTCGATCGTCATCCTGGCCGACGACCAAGGCGAGACGATCATCGATCGCGCGCACCATGTGCCGTTCCTGATCAAGGCGCTGCCGGTCGTCGTGACGCTGATCGGCATCTGGCTCGCCTGGCGCTTCTACGTCGCCAGGCCCGACCTGCCGGCCAAGACCGTCCAGGCGTTCGAGGGCCTGCACACCTTCTTCTTCAACAAGTGGTACTTCGACGAGATCTATGACTTCCTGTTCGTCCGTCCGGCGCGCTGGCTCGCCCGTCAGCTCTGGCGGCGCGGCGACGTCGGGATCATCGACCGGTTCGGACCGGACGGCGTATCGTCGCTCGCCCGGCGGGCGGCGGAGCGGGCCAGCCGCCTGCAGTCCGGCTACGTCTATCACTATGCCTTCGCCATGCTGATCGGGGTTGTCGCCCTGGTCGCCTGGCGGATCATCCAGCAGGGAGCCTAAGGTCCCGTGTCAGGCGCCCCCCTTCTTTCGCTGATCACGTTCGGCCCGCTCGTCGGCGCCCTGCTGATCCTGCTGTTCGCCCGCGGCCCGGAAAAGGCGCAGAACGCCCGTTGGGTCGCGCTGTGGGCGTCCAGCTTCGTCTTTCTCGTCTCGCTGCTGGTCTGGGCGCAGTTCGACCCGAACGCGCCCGGCTTCCAGCTGAAAGAGCGGTACGACTGGTTCCCCGAATACAACATCGCCTTCCAGCTCGGCATCGACGGCATGTCCGTCTACTTCATCCTGCTGTCGACCTTCCTGACGCCGATCTGCATCCTGGCGTCCTGGACATCGGTGACGAACCGGGTCAGCGAGTACATGGCCGCCTTCCTGGCGCTCGAGACCTTCATGGTCGGCATGTTCTGCGCGCTCGACCTGATCGCCTTCTACGTCTTCTTCGAAGGCGTGCTGATTCCGATGTTCCTGATCATCGGCATCTGGGGCGGCGCGCGGCGCATCTACGCCTCGTTCAAGTTCTTCCTCTACACGTTCCTCGGCTCCGTCCTGATGCTCGTCGCGATCGTCACGATGATCGCCCTCGTCGGCGGCTCCGGCATCGAGGACGCCCAGCTCTTCGACTTCCCGGCGCATTTGCAGATCTGGCTCTGGCTCGCCTTCTTCGCCTCGTTCTCGGTGAAGATGCCGATGTGGCCGGTGCACACCTGGCTGCCGGACGCCCACGTCGAGGCGCCGACGGCGGGCTCGGTCATCCTGGCGGGCGTGCTGCTGAAAATGGGCGGCTACGGCTTCCTCAGGTTCTCGCTGCCGATGTTCCCGGAAGCGTCGGAGTTCTTCACGCCGTTCGTCTATGCGCTCTCGATCGTCGCGATCATCTACACCTCGCTCGTGGCGCTCGCGCAGGAGGACATGAAGAAGCTGATCGCCTATTCGTCCGTCGCGCACATGGGCTACGTCACGCTCGGCATCTTCACCGGCACGGCGCAGGGCGTGGAAGGCGCGGTCTTCCAGATGTTGAGCCACGGCATCGTCTCCGCCGCGCTCTTCCTCTGCGTCGGCGTCGTTTACGACCGGATGCACACGCGTGAGATCGCGCGCTATGGCGGTCTCGTCCATCGGATGCCGCGTTATGCCGCCGTGATGATGGTCTTCACCATGGCCTCCGTCGGACTCCCCGGCACCAGCGGCTTCATCGGGGAATTCCTGGTGCTCGCCGGCGCCTTCCTCGACAACACCTGGGTCGCAACGCTGGCCGCGACCGGCTTGATCCTGGGCGCCGCCTACATGCTCATGCTCTACCGCCGCGTCATCTTCGGCCGGCTGGAGCGGGACGACCTCAAGTCGATCCAGGACCTCAACTGGCGAGAGGCGGCGGTGTTCGCGCCGCTGGTCGTGCTGGTGCTCTGGATGGGCATCTACCCATCCACGTTCCTCGACGGCATTCAGCCGGCTGTGGCCGAAACCCTCCGCCAGGCGACGACGTCCGCCGCCGCGACCCTCGGCGACGCCGCGCCGGCGCTCGCCCAGCTCCTGCGTTAGGGAAGGCCCGGTTCGATGGCGACGCCCCTGCTTCCCGAAATCCTGCTCAGCATCGCCGGCATGGCGCTTCTGATGGTCGGCGTGTTCCTTGGCGACAAGGCGGCCAAGCCGCTTTGCTTCGTCGTCGCGGCGGCATTGCTCGCGACATTTGCGATCAGCCTCGCGACGCCGGCCGGTCCGGCGTTCGGCGGTCTCTTCGTCGCGGACAGGCTCGCGGTCTTCGCAAAAGCGCTGATCGTGATCGGCGCGGCGGCGACCGCGTTGATGGCGGCCGGCCGCGCGGCGCCTGCCGACGGCTCCGGCCCGATGCGCTTCGAACAGCCGGTTCTGATGCTGTTCGCCACCGTCGGCATGATGCTGATGGTCTCGGCCAACGATCTCATCTCGCTCTATGTCGGCCTCGAACTGCAGAGCCTGTCGCTCTACGTGCTGGCGGCGATCCGGCGCGATTCGCTGCGGGCGACGGAAGCCGGCCTCAAGTATTTCGTGCTGGGCGCGCTCTCGTCCGGCATGCTGCTCTACGGCGCCGGGCTGATTTACGGCTATACCGGCGCGACCGGCTTCGATCTGATCGCCGAGCGCGTTCAGGCGATGGGCGCGCCGTCGCTCGGCCTCGTCGTCGGCATCGTCTTCCTGTTGGCCGGGCTCGCCTTCAAGGTTTCGGCGGCGCCCTTCCACATGTGGACGCCGGACGTGTACGAAGGCGCCGATACGCCGATCACGGCCTTCTTCGCCGCGGCGCCCAAGGCGGCGGCGCTCGCGCTGTTCGCCCGCGTCATGGCTGATCCGCTCGGCGACGCGGCGGAGGCCTGGGGCCAGATCGTGGCGGTGATCGCCGCGCTCTCCGTCGTCATCGGCGCGTTCGGCGCGCTCGCCCAGCGCAACATCAAGCGGCTGATGGCCTACAGCTCGATCGGCCATGTCGGCTTCGCGCTGGTCGGCCTCGCCGCCGCGTCGGAAGCGGGCGTCCGCGGTCTGCTGATCTATTCCGCGATCTACCTGTTCATGAACCTGGCGGCGTTCGCCTGCGTCATGGCGATGCAGCGGGACGGCCAGGCGGTCGAGAACATCGAGGACCTGTCCGGCGCCAGCCGAACCCATCCGTTCATGGCTTTCGCGCTCGCGGCCGTGCTCTTTTCGATGGCTGGCATTCCGCCGCTCGCGGGCTTCTTCGGCAAGCTCTACGTGATATCGGCGGCGGTCGATTCCGGCCTTTACGTCCTCGCCGTAATCGCCGTGATCGCGAGCGTCGTCTCCTGCTTCTACTACATCCGCATCATCAAGCTGATGTACTTCGACGAAGCGGTCGACAAGCTCGATGGCCCGATGCCGCGCGACCTGGGCTTCGTGCTCGCCGTCGCGACCGTCGTCATCCTGCTGTTCATCGTCGTGCCCGGCCCGATCGTCGCGGAGGCCACCGCGGCCGCACAAGAACTGTTCCAGCGTTGACCGGGCTCGCCGCCCCGGCAGGCTGGCGCCTCGAAGCGTTCGACAGCATCGACAGCACGAACGCGGAGGCGATCCGGCGCGCCAAGGCCGGGGCGCCGGGCGGGCTCGCGTTTACGGCGCGGGCGCAGACGGCCGGGCGCGGACGCGCCGGCCGGTCCTGGTCGACGGGCGGCGCCGACCTTGCGCTTTCGATCCTGATGCGGCCCGCGCTCCGGCCCGCGGACGCGGGCGCCGTCGGTTTCGTCGCTGCGCTCGCCGTCTACGATCTCGCACGCTCGGTCCTGCCGGCCGACGCGCCGCTTGCAATCAAGTGGCCGAACGACGTGATGATCGGCGACGGGAAGCTTTGCGGCATCCTTGCCGAGGCGGCGGCGGCCCCCAACGGCATGGTCGACTGGCTGGTCGTCGGCATGGGCGTCAACCTCGCGCCCGCCGACCGGCCCCTCCCCGCCAACCCGATCGACATCGCATCG
>DAINCG010000405.1:0-4424 GCA_036732525.1 Pseudomonadota bacterium
TCGCCCGCCCTGGTCCTTGCGGAACGCCCAAAGCGCCTGCCGCGTGTCGGAAAGGCCATGGTTCTGGGGCAGCACGCTGCGCGCGACGTTGTCCGACATCGGGGCGGTCGCGGCGTGAAAGGTGCGAAAGGGCACGATCGATTGGCGAAGCCTCGGCCAAAGCGTTTCCGTATAGCCGTTGGTCGCGAGGATGACCGCATCGGCCGAGACCGCGCCCTTCGCCGTGCGCACGCGCCACTTGCCGTCCGCGCGCTCGATAGCGGAGGCCGGCGAGCGGCCATGAATGCGCGCGCCGGCGGCGATGGCGGCGCGGGCGAGCCCACGGGCGTAGCCGAGCGGCTGGATATGGCCGCCCTCGTCGTGAATCCATCCGCCATGCCGATAGTAGGGCGAACCGGTCAGCGCTTCGGTCTCTTCGCCGGACAGCAGCCGCGCCGGAGCGCCGCGGGCGGCCCATTGGCTCTGCTTGTTGCGGATCGCGCCCATGCGGCTTGGCCGATGCGCCGGCTGCAGCCAGCCGTTCTGCGCGGCTTCGCACTGGATAACGTGCTTCCGGATGAGGTCGAAGACGAGCTGGGCGGAGCCGCCGACCCAGTCATTCAGGCGCGCGCCACGCTCCTCGCCGAAGAGGCGCACGATGTCGTCCGGATTATGCCGCACATAGGCGGGTATGACCTGGCCGTTGTTGCGCCCGGAGGCGCCGAATCCCGGTCCTTCGGCTTCCAGGACGACCACTTGCGCGCCGCGCTCGGCAAGATGAAGGGCGGTCGAGAGGCCGGTGAAGCCGCCGCCCACGACGACGACGTCAGCCGTCGCGTCGCCGTCGAGCGGCGGCGTTTCGGGCGACGGTTCGGCTGTGTGCGTCCACAGATTGGCCGCCGGGTCCTTGGTGCGCTGGCCGCTCACGATGCCGGTCCGAAGCGCCCGGCGGCCGTGCGACGGCTCCGGCTCTGATCGATTCCGGCTGCGTGTTCAGGCATCTGGCTCCCCGCGACTGCGTTTCGGACAGCTTGCCGAATTCGGCGGGCGAAGTGGAGTCCGGCGGCCTTCAGACTTGACGGTCGGCCGGCCGCTTTCCAAGTTGACCCGGGCTTAAGCCGGTCGTAAGAGGCCGGGTCGCCCTGTGAGGCGGCGGGCCCTGCGCCGCAGACTGAAGGAGCTGGCAGGCCATGACGGTTGTCAGACGACTGTTGCTGGTGGACGACGAGGCGGAGCTTCGCGATACGCTGGCCGAACAACTCCAGCTGCACGATTCGTTCGAGACCGAAACCGCGGGCACCGGCGCGGACGCGCTGGCGAAGGCGAAGAACAATCGCTTCGACGCGATCCTGCTCGACGTCGGCCTGCCGGACATGGACGGGCGGGAGGTCTGCAAGGCGCTTCGGCGCGGCGGCGTCGCGTGTCCGATCATCATGCTGACGGCGATGGACGGCGATTCGGATACGATCCTCGGTCTCGACTCGGGGGCCAACGACTACATTCCGAAGCCGTTCCGGCTGCCGGTGCTGCTGGCGCGGCTGAGAGCGCATCTCCGCCAGCACGAGGCGAGCGAAGATGCGGTCTTCACCGTGAACCGCTTCGTTTTCCGCCCGGGCGCAAAACTTTTGGTCGACGAGGCGGCCAACAAGAAGGTCCATCTGACCGACAAGGAAACCTCAATCCTTCGGTTCCTTTATCGCGCCGGGCGGCGCCCGGTCTCCCGCGAAACCTTGCTGAATGAGGTCTGGGGTTACAACCCCGGCGTCACCACCCACACGCTTGAGACGCATATCTATCGCCTTCGTCAGAAGATCGAGGCCGATCCCTCCAACGCCGAAATTCTGGTGACGGAGCCTGGCGGCTATAAGCTACAGCCGTGACGCCGCGCACACATCGTGCGGAAAAACGGCGTTGATTCCACGCCCTGTGACATCCACAACAGAATGCTGCATTCTTTTGCAGAAGGCCCGCGATTGGGCGCGCGGACTGGGGGCCAAGCTTGAGCGAGGCGTTTCTCGTTACGTTCTGGGGGGTAAGGGGCAGCATCGCTGCGCCAGGACCGACGACGCAACGCTATGGCGGCAACACGCCCTGCATCGAAGTGAATTGCGGCGGACGGACGCTTGTCGTGGATGCCGGCACCGGCCTCCGGCCGCTCGGCGACAAGCTCGCCAAGGAAGCGGAGTCGCAGGAGCTCGACGTCTTCTTCACGCACACGCACATGGACCACTTCGTCGGCCTGCCGTTCTTCGCGCCCTGCTACAACCCGGCCAACGTCGTCCGCTTCTGGGCCGGCCATCTGCAACCTGAGCGCACGCTGGAAGCCGCCTGCCGGCACCTGATGTCGGACCCGCTGTTTCCCGTGCCGCCGGACGTGTTTCAGGCCAAGGTCTCCTTCATTGACTTCGAGCCCGGCGCCTCGCTGACGCCGTCGCCGAACATCCGGGTCGAAACCGCGCCCCTGAACCATCCCGGCCGGGCGACGGGCTACCGCATCGAATGCGATGGGAAGGCCGTCGCCGTCGTCACGGACACGGCGCACGTGCCCGGAAAGCCCAACGAAAGCGCGCTCAAGCTGATGCGCGACGTCGATGTCGCGATCTATGACGCCATGTTCACCGAGGCGGAATTCGCGGAGCGGCCGGACTGGGGCCATTCGACCTGGAACGAGGGCGTCAAGCTCGCCGAACTGGCCGGCGCCAAGTCGCTGGTCATCTTTCACCACGATCCCGGCCGCACCGACGACCAGATGGACGTCATTGCCGCCGAAGCCGAAGCCGCCCGACCCGGGACGATCGTCGCGCGGGAAGGCGACACGCTGACGCTTTGAGCAGCGACCTTCGCCGCCGATGGCGCCTGAAGCGCTTCCAGCTGACGGATGCGCTGGGCCTCGGACAGCGCGGCTGGTTCATCCCCTACAGGTATCGTTCGTCGTCGCCGGTTCCGACGACCGCATATCCGGAACATGCCTTTCGGGCCGCCCGGTCGGCGATGCTGGCGACGATGGCGGACGCCGACCGTTATGCCCGCGAATGGGGGCGCTTCGCCGGACGGCCGGCGCCGCCGACGCCGCGCTTCGACCAGGACTGGTTTCCAGGTCTCGACGCCGCGCTGCTCTATGGCGTCGTTCGCGTCCGGCGGCCGGCCCGCATCGTCGAGGTCGGCAGCGGCCACTCGACCCGGTTCGCCGCGCGTGCGGTTCTCGACGCGGCGTTGCAGACGGAGTTCATCGCGATCGATCCGCAGCCCCGGGCGGCGATCGAAGCGCTCGCGCCGACCGTCGACTTCCGGCGCGCGACGATCCAGGACATCGATCTCGTCCTGTTCGACCGGCTTCGATCCGGCGATATCCTGTTCATCGATTCAAGCCACATCCTGATGCCGGGGTCCGACGTGGACATTCTGTTCAACAGGGTCCTGCCGCGTCTGGCAGCGGGCGTGCTGGTTCATATCCATGACGTCTTTCTGCCGGACCCCTATCCGCCGGAATGGGAATGGCGCGGCTATAACGAGCAGAACGTGGCGGCGGCTTTGATCGAAGGCGGCGGCTACCGCCTGATCGCCGCAAGCCGCTTCATCGAAACGCGCATGCGGGCGGCGTATGCCCGCGACTTCGCCGCGCTGCCGCCGTCGCCGCCGGGCGCGATGGCGTCGAGTCTCTGGCTCGAAAAGCGCGTCGCGCCGCCCGGCGGCGAATAAGGAGCCTCGCGATGGCGCTCGATCGCATCGTGCGTCTCATTCTTGGGCCGCCGGTGGACCGCGCGCTGCCGGGCCGGGTCCGTCGCCAGATCGACTCGGCCCAGGATCAAAGCGAGATCCTGATCGGCTGGCTGCAATTGGGGGCCGTCGCGGTATTCGGCACGCTCTATGCGCTGTCGCCGAAGGCGGCGCCGGACGTCTTCGGCCTGCAGCCGGCGGTGCTGGCGCTCGCCGTCTATGGCGGCTTCACCATCCTGCGGCTCGCCGTCGCCTACCAGGGGCGCATACCGGGCTGGCTCGCCGCGCTTTCGGCCGTCGCAGATATCCTGCTGCTGTTCGGCCTGATCTGGAGCTTCCACCTGCAGTACGAGCAGCCGCCGTCCTTCTATCTGAAGATCCCGACCCTGCTTTACGTCTTCATCTTCATCGCGCTCCGCGCCCTCCGGTTCGACGCCGCCTACGTCATACTGGCGGGCGTCGTCGCCGCGGCGGGGTGGGCCGGCATGGTCGCCTATGCGCTCTTGTCCGATCAGGGCCAGATGTCGATCACGCGCGACTACGTCTTCTACATGACCAACAACGCCATCCTGATCGGGGCGGAGTTCGACAAGATCGTCTCGATCCTGGTGGTGACCGCCGTGCTGGCCGTCGCCATCGCCCGCGCCCGCCGCCTTCTGGAACGCGCGGTCGCCGCCGCCGCCGCCGCGGAGGACATGTCGCGTTTCCTGGGGCCGGAGGTGGTCAGC
>DAINCG010000406.1:0-4117 GCA_036732525.1 Pseudomonadota bacterium
CGCGAGGACGGCCATGTCGGGCCCGCCATAGCGCCAGCCCAACAGCACGGCGACGAGTCCCTTGCCGATATCCAGAACGAGCGTCGCGGCCGCGAGCTTTTTCCCGCCGGCGCGCAAAACGTTGGTCGCGCCGATATTGCCCGACCCGACCTTCCTGATGTCGCCGCGGCCTGCCGCACGCGTCAGCAGAAGACCGAACGGGACCGCGCCCAGAAGATAGGCGAGCGCGAAGCCGAGCCAGAGCGGCCAGACGAAGGTCCAGTCGCCGAGCGGGTCGACCATCAGTCGTCTCGCCGGTCATGGACGAAGCGGCCGTCGACCAGCGTCGCCACGACCACGCCCTGGACCGGCCGTCCGTCGAACGGGCTGTTCTTCGATTTGGAGGCGAGACCCTCGACGTCGATCCGGGCCGGCCGGTCGAGGTCGAACAGCACGAGGTCCGCGGGCGCCCCAGCCGCGAGCCGCCCGGACGGCAGGTCGAGCAGCCGCGCCGGGTTAATCGTCATCTTGGCGAGCAGGTCAAGCAGATCGATGTCGCCGTTATGATAGAGTTCAAGGGCCAATTGAAGCATCGTCTCGACGCCGACGACGCCGGGTTCCGCCTGGGCGAAGGGCAGACGCTTCGCCTCCTGGTCCTGGGCCCAGTGATCGCTCGCGATGACGTCGATGACGCCGTCCCGGAGCGCGCGGGCGACGGCCCGGCGGTCTTCTTCCGCGCGGAGCGGCGGGGAAACGCGCGCGAAGGTCCGGTACTCCAGCACCTCCGTCTCGTTGAGCGCGAAGTAGACGGGCGCCGTGTCCGCGCTGACGTCGAGGCCCTTGCGCTTCGCGGCGGCGATCTCGTCGATGGCGGCTGCGGTCGAGAGGTGTGCGGCGTGGTAGCGGGCGCCGGTCAACTCGACGAGGCGGAGGTCGCGGTCGAGCATCATCGCTTCCGCCTCTGCGGGCGCCGCCGGCAGGCCGAGCCGGGTCGCGATTTCGCCTTCGGTGGCGACCGCCTCCGCCGTCAGCGTCGGCTCCTCGGCGTGTTGGATGACGAGCGCGTCGAAGCCGCTCGCATAGCTCAACACGCGGCGCATCATCAGGGCGTCGGCGATGGTCCGGTCGCCGTCGGTGAAGGCGAGGGCGCCCGCCTCGCGCAGCAAGCCGAGCTCTGTCAGCCGCTTGCCGTCGAAGCCGCGGGTCGCGGCGCCGTAGACGTAGACCTTGACGCCCTTCACCTCCCGCGCCCGGCGGGCGACGAACTCGACGACGGAGGCGTCGTCGATCGGCGGGTCGGTGTTCGGCAGGCCGACCAGAGACGTCACGCCGCCCTGCGCGGCGGCACGGCTGAGCGTATCGATGGTTTCCTTCTGCTCCTCGCCGGGTTCGCCCAGGTGCACCCGCATGTCGATCAGGCCGGGCGCGAGGCAGAGGCCGTCGCAGTCGATGACTCGGGCGCCCGGCGGCGCCGCGTCGACATGCGGGCCAAGATCCGCGATCGCCTCGCCGCTGACGAGCAGGCCGCCGACGGCGTCGAGGCCGCTTTCCGGGTCGAGCAACCGGGCATTCCGGAAGAAAAGTTCGGTCATTTGCCGGGCCCGACATTGGAGGCGAGATCGCGGGTGAGCAGGTCGAGGCAGGCCATGCGGACGGCTACGCCCATCTCGACCTGTTCCTGGATGAGGCTGCGGTTGATGTCGTCGGCGACGTCGGAATCGATCTCGACGCCGCGGTTCATCGGTCCCGGATGCATGATCAGCGCATCGGGCTTTGCGGCGGCCAGCTTCGCGCGGTCGAGGCCGTAGAAGCGGAAATATTCGCTGGTGGACGGGACCAGGCTGCCGCGCATGCGTTCCTGCTGCAGGCGGAGCATCATGACGATGTCGGCGTCGGCCACGCCCTCTGCGAGGTCGTGATAGACGGAGACGCCGTAGCGGCCGACTTCGGCCGGCAGCAGGGTCGGCGGCGCGACCAGCCGGACCTCCGCGCCCATCGTCTTCAGCAGCAGCATGTTCGAGCGGGCGACGCGGCTGTGCAGGATGTCGCCGCAGATGGCTACGACGAGGCCGTTCAGGCGGCCGACCCGGCGGCGGATCGCCAGGGCGTCGAGCAGCGCCTGAGTCGGGTGCTCGTGACTGCCGTCGCCGCCGTTGACGACGGCGCAGTCCACCTTTGCGGCGATCAGCCCGACCGCGCCCGATTCCGGGTGGCGGACGACGAGCAGGTCGGCGTGCATCGCATCGAGCGTCAGCGCCGTGTCGAGCAGCGTCTCGCCCTTTCGGACGGAGCTGACTTCGGGCGAAATATTGATGACGTCGGCGCCTAGCCGCTTGCCGGCGAGTTCGAAGGACGTGCGCGTGCGCGTCGACGACTCGAAGAAAACGTTGATGATCGTCCGGCCCCGCAGCACGTCGGACTTCTTCTGCCCGCTGCGGTTCAGGTCGACGTAATGCTCGGACAGATCGAGCAGAAGCTCGATCTCGGCAGGCGAAAGACCCTCGATCCCGAGCAGGTGCCGGGACGAGAGCGCGGCGGCGGCAGGCATGTTCATAAGCCGGCTTTATACGACCGGCCCAGGAGCCTCGCCAGCGGTCGGGCGCCGGCGCTTGTGGATTGCGCCGGCCGCCCCGGTCGAAGCCCTAGGACTTGGCCTTCACATAGGCGCCGGGCGCATCCTCGATCGGCTTCAGCTTGTCGGCGCCGGGAACGCGCGCCGGGACCTGCTTGCCGGCCTTGCGGGCGATCCAGTTCTGCCAGTCCGGCCACCAGGACCCGGCATGCTCCGTCGCGCCCTCGAACCAGGCTTCGTCGCTCGCCGGCTTCTTCGTGTTGGTCCAGTGGCTATATTTGTTCGCGTCCGGCGGATTGACCACGCCGGCGATGTGGCCGGAGGCCGCCAGGACGAACTTCGTCGGTCCGCCGAGCAGCCGGGCGCCTTGGTAGACAGCGGGCCACGGCGCGATGTGGTCTTCCTTCGTGGCGAGGAAGTAGGCCGGCGTCTTGATCTTGCGCAGATCGACCGGCGTCCCGTTCATCTCGATGCCGTTCGGCTCCTTCAACAGGTTCTTCTGGTACATGTTGCGCAGATAGAAGCTGTGCATCGCCTCCGGCATCCGCGTCGAGTCGGAGTTCCAGTAGAGCAGGTCGAAGGGGAAGGGCTCCTTGCCGAGCAGGTAGTTGTTGACGACAAACGACCAGATCAGGTCGTTCGAACGCAGGCTGTTGAAGGTCGACGCCATATCGGCGCCGTCCATATAGCCCGTCTCGCGCATCTTCCGTTCGATCGAGGCGATCTGGTCCTCATCGACGAAGACCTTCAGCTCGCCCGCTTTCTCGAAGTCCACCAGGGTGGTGAAGAAAGTCGCGCTTGAAATGCCTTCGATGCCCTTCTCGGTCGCATAGGCAAGCGTCGCGGCGAGCAGGGTGCCGCCAAGGCAGTAGCCGATGACGTTCACCTGATCCGCGCCGATGTCGGCCTTGATCGCGTCGAGCGCGGCCAGCGGGCCTTCGAGCATGTAGGAGGTGAAGTCCTTGTGGCGAAGCTCGCCCGTCGGGTTGACCCAGGAGATCACGTAGACGCTGTGGCCCTGACTGGAGGCCCAGCGAATGAAGGAATTCTCCGGCTTGAGGTCCAGGATGTAGTACTTGTTGATCCAGGGCGGGATGATCAGCAGCGGCTTCTCGAATTGGGTCTCGGTCAGCGGCGCGTAGTGGATCAGCTGCATCAGCTCGTTCTGGTAGACGACCTTCCCTTCGGAGGCGGCGATGTTGCGCCCGACCTCGAACGCCTCCAGATCGGTCTGGCTGATGCGCAGCTCGCCATGGCCGCGCTCCAGGTCGCCCAGCATGTTCTTCAGGCCACGCAGCAGGTTTTCGCCGCGGCTCTCCACCGTTTCGCGCAGCACTTCCGGGTTGGTCGCAACGAAGTTCGATGGCGACATCGCGTCGACGAACTGGCGCGTGTAGAACTCGACCTTGTGGGCCGTGTGCCGATCGAGCCCGTCCGACTGCTGCGCCTGATCGAGCAGCCAGCGCGACGCCAGGAGATAGGATTGCTTGATGTAGTCGAAGACGACGTTGTCCGACCACTCCGCGTCCTTGAAGCGCCGGTCGCCGCGGTCGGGCGTCGCGACGG
>DAINCG010000406.1:4163-4400 GCA_036732525.1 Pseudomonadota bacterium
ATGAAGCGGGCCGGGTTCGCGGCGAGCTGCGCGGCGTAATCCATGAAGGCCTGACCGATGCCGATGGCGTCCGCGCTGGCGTCGGCCGCCACGTTCGGGTTCTGGGTGCGCTCCATGAAGTCGCCGATCAGTCGCTGGCTGCGTTCCGCAACATCCGCGATCTCTTCGGCGAGGCGGTTGATCTCTTCCTGGCTCAGGGGGTCCGTCGCATGGGTCATCGTGCCCATCGCGTTTTAT
>DAINCG010000407.1:0-2210 GCA_036732525.1 Pseudomonadota bacterium
CCGAATCCCTTTACACGACCGTCGCCAACATGGTGCGGGACAATGTCGGCGACGGCGGGCGGAAGTACTTCCCGTTCATTTTCACGCTGTTCCTGTTCCTGCTGTTCGGCAACCTGCTCGGCATGGTGCCCGGCTCGTTCACGTTCACCAGCCACATCGCGGTCACCTTCGCGCTGGCGGCGGTGATCTTCGTTGCGATCACGCTGATCGGCATCGCGAAGCACAGGCTGAAGTTCTTCACCCTGTTCTTCCCGCACGGCGCGCCGATCGCGACCGCGCCGATCCTGATCCCGATCGAGCTGATTTCCTATCTCTCCCGGCCGGTCAGCCTGTCGGTGCGTCTGTTCGCCAACATGATGGTCGGGCACACGCTGCTGAAGGTGATCGCCAGCTTCGCCATTATGCTTGGCGTGGTCGGCGGCATCGCGCCGCTCGTCCTTCTCGTCGGCATCACGGCGCTCGAGTTCCTGGTCGCGGCTCTGCAGGCCTATGTCTTCACGATCCTGACGTGCATCTACCTGCACGACGCCCTGCACCTGCACTAAGGTTTTCCCCAAACCCGTAACGGCTTTTTTCTAAGGAGTGGACATCATGGAAGCGGAAGCTGCGAAGCTCATCGGCGCGGGCCTGGCCGCCATCGGCATGATCGGCGCGGGCATCGGCGTCGGCAACGTCTGGTCGAGCTACATCTCCGCCCTGGCGCGGAACCCGGCCTCGAAGGCCGAAATCGGCGCGAACATCTGGATCGGCTTCGCCGTTACGGAAGCCATCGCGCTGTTCGCGCTCATCGTGGCGCTGATCGCGCTGTTCGCCTGATCGACCGGACGCGCCGGGCGTCGTAGCCCGGCCGCATCCGCATCCGGGCGGGCGTTTCGGCGCCCGTCGTCCTTCTGGCGTCGGCAGGGGTTAGCTATGCCGCAGTTCGATCCGTCGACCTTCGCAAGCCAGATTTTCTGGCTGGCCTTGGTGTTCGCCGTGCTTTTCTGGCTTATCCGGAAGCATGCGATTCCGCGCGTCGAAGCGGCGCTGGACGCGCGGGCCGCCCGTATTCAGGGCGACCTCGACCGGGCGGCGAAACTCCAGCAGGACGCCGCAGCGGCCGCGGCGGCCCACGAAGCCGCCATCGCGAAGGCGCGCGACGAAGCGCGGGACGTGCTGCGCGAGGCGCAAGCCGCGACGCAGGCGGACCTTGACGCCCGTCAGGCCGCGCTTGCCGACGAAATCGCCAAGCAGACCGAAGCGGCCGAGGGTCGGATCAAGGCGGCGCGCGACGAAGCGATGTCGAGCGTCCGTGAAATCGCCGTCGACGCTGCGCAGGCGGTCGCCGACCGCTTCGCCGGCGGGACAGTGGATCGCGCCAAAGCGGAAAGCGCCGTCGACGCCGTCATGGCTGAGCGGTCGCACTAGCGTCCGGCGAAGGGAGCCGCATTCATGGAAACCTATATCGTCGGTTTGGCGCTGCTGATCTTCCTGGCGCTGGTCTGGTGGAAGGGCCGCGCGGCGATCGCCGGCGGCCTGGACAAGAAGATCGATCTGATCCGCGCCGAAATCGAGGAGGCCGCCCGCCTCCGCGAAGAAGCGGAAGTGCTGTACGCCGAGAACAGCAAGCTTGCCGAAGGGGCGGCGGCCGAAGCGGAGGCCATCGTCAAGCAGGCTGCGGAAGAGGCCGAACGCGCGCAGGCGCAGGCCATCGCGACGTTCGAGGATGTGTCGCGCCGCCGCCGCGAGCAGGCCGAGGCCAAGATCGCCCAGGCGGAGGCGGAAGCCGTGCGCGCCGTCCGCGTCGTCGCGACCCGCGTCGCGCTGGCGGCGGCCCGGCAGGTGATCGCCGATGAGTTGACCGGCGACCGCGCTGGCGCGCTGATCGACGACGCGATCGCGGAACTCCCGCAGCGCCTCGCTTCCTGACGTCTTTCGGCCCGCCGTTGGGCTGAGCGCCGCCCGATCCTGCCGGAACGGGCGGCCGGCATTCCGGGAGTACGACGTCGGTGTCGGAAATCCTGGTCACCGGCGCAGCCGGCTTCATCGGCTATCACGTCGCCCGCGCCCTGCTGGACCGGGGCGAGCGGGTCGTCGGCGTCGACAATCTGAACGATTATTACGATGTCGCGCTGAAGCAGGCGCGGCTTGCGCGCCTTGAGGGCCCGGCGTTCCGGTTCGTGCGGTCCGACATCGCCGAGGCGGACGCGCTCGGCCAGGCGGCGGGGCCG
>DAINCG010000407.1:2245-4385 GCA_036732525.1 Pseudomonadota bacterium
GCCGGCGTCCGCCACAGCTTCGAGAAGCCGGCGGAATTCGTCCCGAGCAATCTCGTCGGCTTCTACAATGTCGCCGCGCTCGCGGCCGAGCGGCGCGTACGCCATTTCGTCTTTGCATCGACCAGCTCGGTCTACGGCCCCAATCCGCGACGGCCGTTCCGGGAGGCCGATGCCGCCGACCACCCGCTCAGCCTGTATGCCGCGACGAAGAAGTCGAACGAGGCGATGGCCCACGCCCTCGCGCATATTCATGCGATGCCGACGACGGGGCTCCGTTTCTTCACGGTCTACGGACCCTGGGGCCGCCCGGACATGAGCTTCTTTCGGTTCGCGGACCGCATCCTGCGCGGCGCGCCGATCGAGTTGCACAATCACGGCCGCATGACGCGGGATTTCACCTATGTCGCGGACGTCGCGGCGGGCGTGCTGGCCGCGCTCGACCGGCCCCCGACGCCGGACGACGCCTGGGCGTCGACGCCGACGTCGGCGTCGAGCGGCGCAGCGCCCTACCGCATCTTCAACGTCGGCTCGGGCGCGCCCGCGACGCTGGAGCAGTATGTCGCGGCCTTCGAGCGCGCGCTTGGCCGGGCGGCGATACGGGAATACGTTCCGATGCATCCGGGCGAGGCGGTCGACACCCATGCCGACGCGTCGGCGCTGGCCGCCTGGACCGGCTTCCGGCCGACGACGCCGCTCGACGAAGGCGTCCGGCAGTTTGTCGAATGGTATCGCGACTACTACGAGGTCTGACTGTCGTGCTGCTGTTGCCCTGCCCCTATTGCGGCGACCGGCTGGAAACCGAATTCGCCTATGGCGGCGAAGCGCACATCCGACGGCCCGATCCCGACGTCGCCGACGCCGCCGAGTGGGCCCATCGGCTCTTCATCCGGGACAACCCGAAAGGCTGGACGCGAGAGCGGTGGCGCCACGCCGCCGGCTGCGGCCAGTGGTTCAATCTGACGCGGGATGTCGCGCGGAACGTCGTTGGCGAATCTTACCGGATGGGCGAGCCGCCGCCGCCCTTCCCCGACGCTGCGGCCCGCCGGTGAGCGCCGCCCGTCTGCCGGCGGGCGGCAGGATCGACAGAGGTACGCCTATGCCCTTCGAGTTCGCGGGCAGGGCATACGACGGCTTCGCCGGCGACAGTCTGGCGTCTGCGCTTCTCGCCAACGACGTCGCCATTCTTGGCCGGTCGTTCAAACGGCGCCGGCCGCGTGGCCTGCTATCGCTCGGCTGGGAAGAGCCGAACGCGGTTGTCGACCTTGGCGACGGAGCGGCGCGCGCGCCCAATCGGATGGCGCCGGACGTCCCGCTCGAACCGGGTCTCGTCTCCCATCCGACGCGCGGTTGGCCGTCGGTCGCCCATGACGTCGGGCGCGTCCTCGACTTCTGGCCCGCGCCCTTCGCGGCGGGCTTCTACTACAAGACCTTCATCGGGCCGGGCCTGCCCGGCCGCCACGACGCCTGGAACCGGCTCTGGGAGCCGTTGATCCGGCGGATGGCGGGGCAAGGCCGCGCGCCCGAAGGCGCCGACCCCGACCGCTACGCCCACGGCGAACTGCATGTCGACGTCGCCGTCGTCGGCGCCGGCGTCGCGGGGCTCGCCGCGGCCCTTGCCTCGGCGGAGCGCGGCGAGAGCGTCGCCATCTTCGACAGGGACGTCCTGCCGGGCGGCCGGGCGCTCGGCGTGGTCCGGCAGGCGACGATCGACGGCATGCCCGCGGACACATGGGCGGCCGAGGCCTGGTCGCGTCTGGCGGCCATGCCGAACGTCACGGCCCGCCTACGGACGACGGCGTTCGGGCTTTATGACGGCGGCTATCTGGCCGCGCACGAGATCCCGACGGGCGGGGCCGTCGCCGGCCGCATCTGGCACGTCCGGGCGCGGCGCATCGTGCTTGCGACCGGAGCGCTCGAGCGGCCGATGGCCTTTCCCGGCAACGACCGGCCGGGCGTCATGCTCGCGGGCGCTGTCGAGGCTGCGGTCGCGCGCTACGCCATCCGGCCAGGGCGGCGCGCCGCCATCTTCGCCAACCACGCGGGGACGGCGGGGCTGGAGCAGGCGCTCGCCGCCGCGGGCGTCGAGGTCGTGGCGCGCATTGGCGGCGACGAGACGGTCACGGGAACCTTGGGGCCGCGC
>DAINCG010000408.1:0-4147 GCA_036732525.1 Pseudomonadota bacterium
CGCCGCAACCGGCCGGGCCTGGCCCGGCCTCGCGCCGGCGCTCGACGCGCTGCTGCGACGCACCGCCGCGACCAAACGGACCCTGGTCCACGGCGACGTCAGCCCGAAAAACATCCTGGTCGGACCGAACGGCCCCGTCTTCATCGACGCCGAATGCGCCTGGGCGGGCGATCCCGCCTTCGATCTGGCGTTCTGTGTGAACCATTTGCTGCTGAAGCGCGTACCAGTACCTGACGCGGCCCGGGCGCTCGCTGAAAGCTTCGAAAGGTTCTCTGAAGCCTATCTCGCCCTGGTTGACTGGGAGCCCGCCGCAGACCTAGAGGCCCGGGCCGCGTCACTTCTCCCCGCGCTCTTCCTCGCCCGCGTCGACGGCAAGTCGCCGGCGGAATACGTAACCGACGAGGCCGACAAGGATCGCATCCGGCGGACAGCGACGCCGTTGATCGCTGACCCGCCCGAACGGCTCTCCGCGGTGGCGGCGGCCTGGGCTCTGGCGTAGCAGCCGGATCGGTGGAAGCATGTCCCCGATAACATACGCGGGGGAAACGTTTTCCATGCAGCTTACGACCATCACAGACGGCCTGAGGTTTCCGGAAGGGCCGATCGCCATGCCGGACGGCTCCGTCATTCTCGTGGAAATCGCCGCCGGCCGCCTCACGCGGGTCATGCCCGACGGCAAGACCGAGACGATCGCCGAGCCCGGCGGCGGGCCGAACGGCGCCGCGATCGGCCCGGACGGCGCGGTCTACGTCTGCAATAATGGCGGCCTGAAGTTCATCGAGGACCGCGGCGGCATCCGCCCGATCGGCCAGGCCGACGACTATTCCGGCGGACGGATCGAGCGGATCGATCCGATCACGGGCGATGTGCGCGTGCTCTACACGGAATGCGGCGGCAACCGCCTCTGCGGGCCGAACGACATCGTCTTCGACCGGGACGGCGGCTTCTGGTTTACCGACCTCGGCAAGACCCGTGCGCGGGACTGGGACCGGGCGGCGCTCTACTACGCCACCATTGACGGCAAGCATATCGAAGAGGCGGCCTTCCCGATCGTCACGGCGAACGGCGTCGGCCTCTCGCCCGATGAGAAGACGGTCTATGTCGCCGAGACCCATTCCGGCCGGCTCTGGGGCTTTGCAGTCGAACGGCCGGGCAAGATCAAGCCGCGCGACTGGCCTTCGCCGAACGGCGGCTGGGTCGTCGGCAACACGACCGGTTTTCGCAATTTCGACAGCCTCGCCGTCGACGCGGCCGGCAATATCTGCGTCGCGACGCTGATGGAGGGCGGGATCACCGTGATCGCGCCCGACGGCTCCAGCGTCGAGCATGTGCCGATGCCGGATCCCTACACCACGAACATCTGCTTCGGCGGCGCGGACCTGAAAACCGCCTACATGACCCACTCCATGTACGGCAAGCTGGTGGCGGCGGAATGGCCGACGCCCGGCCTCCCGCTCAATTTTCTGAACCGCTGATCAGCGGCGCCGGCCGACGCGATGGCGGCCGGCGCCCGCTGGCGCGGGATGTAAAGAAATTTTATTATCTGTATAAACCCATAAACGTCGCGTCATTACTTTGAATATTTTGGCATCAACGTCCGAGGGCAAAAAGAACAAACCTGTTTATTGCAAATTTATTACTTAATTCGATCATGAAAGCCTGGCGACTTTGCTCTGCCACGAGACCGGTTGAACTCTGAACAATCGCCCTGTACGCTCCGCTCATCATTCATACGCGCGGCTCATTTCGGCGGATTACTCAATCCGCCGCGCCCACTTTTGCGCGTGGCCGCGCCCAACAATGCTGCGAAGGGGGTACTTCGATGTCCGACTATGCGAGAGGCGATGCAAACGCCGAGCTTTCGCTGGACGAGCAGAACTATGGCGACGACCCGCTGGCCGATCGGGAGACCGATCTCTATCGCGGCGAGTACATCATGGACTTCGTCGACAAGTGGGACGAGCTGATCGACTGGAAGGCCCGGGCCGAGAGCGAAGGCCAGTTCTTCATCGACGTGCTGCGCGCGCGCGGCAAGACGACCGTGCTCGACGTGGCGAGCGGCACCGGCTTTCATTCCGTGCGGCTGACGGAGGCGGGCTTCGACGTGACCACCGCCGACGGCTCCGCCTCGATGCTCGCCAAGGCGTTCGCGAACGGCCAGAGCCGCGGCCTGATCCTGAAGACGGTGCAGGCCGACTGGCGCTGGCTGAACCGCAGCATCCAGGGCAAGTACGACGCGATCATCTGCCTCGGCAACTCGTTCACCCATCTGCACGAGGAGCAGGATCGTCGGCGCGCGCTCGCGGAGTTCTACGCCGCCCTGAAGCATGACGGCATGCTGATCCTCGACCAGCGCAATTACGACGCGATCCTCGACGAAGGCTTCTCGACCAAGCACAAATACTATTATTGCGGCGACCAGGTTTCGGCCGAACCGGAATATGTCGACGAAGGCCTGGCGCGGATGAAGTACAGCTTCCCGGACGGGTCGGTGTACACGCTGAACCTCTGCCCGATCCGGAAGAACTACGTGCGCCGACTGCTGACCGAGGCGGGATTCCAGCGCGTCCGGACTTATGGCGACTTCCAGGAAACCTACGCCGAGAGCGAGCCGGACTTCTTCGTCCACGTCGCCGAGAAGTCGAGCGCGCCCGCCCGTCGCTGGACCGGAGACGGCGCTCGTGACGTCGGCGAAACCGACGCCCGGGACAAGACCGAGGCCTACTACGACAGCGAGGACGCCGACGCCTTCTACTCGGCGATCTGGGGCGGCGAGGACCTGCATGTCGGCCTCTATGACGGGACCGACGACATCCGGGAGGCCAGCGACGCGACCATCGACGCCATGGCCGAACGGCTGCCGGGCCTCGGCGCGGAGACCCGCATCATCGACTTCGGCGCCGGCTATGGCGGCGCCATGCGGCGGCTCGCGGCGCGGCATGGTCTTTCGGCGACCTGCCTCAACCTCTCCCAGACCCAGAACGACGCCAACCGCCTGAAAACGCGGCGCGCCGGCCTGACCGACAAGATCCAGATCGTGCACGGCGTCTTCGAGAACGTCCCGGAGCCGGCGTCGAGCTACGACGTCGTCTGGAGCCAGGACTCGTTCCTGCACTCGGAAGAGCGCGGCCGCGTGCTGGAGGAGGCTTTCCGGGTGCTGAAGCCCGGCGGCCATGTCGTCTTCACCGACCCGATGCAGGCCGACGACGCGCCTGAGGCGGCGCTGCAGCCGGTTTACGACCGCATCGGCCTGCCCAATCTGGCGAGCCCCGGCTTCTACCGGAAGGCGGCGGAAGCGGCCGGCTTCGAAGTCGTGCAGCAGGACGACATGACGCGGCACCTCGCCAAGCACTACGCGCGCGTTCGGGAGGACCTCCTCGCGAACCGCGAGCGCCTGCTGGGCAGCGGCGTCAGCGCCGAATACATGGACGGCATGGCGGAAGGCCTGCAGCACTGGGTCGACGCCGCCAACGCCGGCCATCTGGCCTGGTCGATCTGGCTGCTCCGCAAGCCGGAGTAGGTCAAGAGCATGCCGCTTCCGCATGGAAGCGGCAGGCTCTAATCATATGATATCGATCAACTTATCCCGCCTTTGGCGATTCCGCCAAAGGCGGGATTTATCTATCGGCCGTCGAGCAGCGGCCGGACGAGGCGGCCGAAGCGCTCGGCCTCCTCGTCGTGGAGGTAGCCCGAGAGGCAGAAACTCGTGCAGCCGGCGTCGATGAACTGGCCGAGCTGCCGGGCAACCTGCTGCGGATCGCCGACAACGGCCACGCCGGCGCCCGGCCGCACGCGGGTCAGGCCCGTCCAGAGATAATCGCCGGCCCGATCGCCGTGCTCCGCCGCGAGCGCCTGGACCCGCCGGTTTGCTTCCGACGTCGCGACCCGGGCCTTCAGGCGGTCCGGGTCGGCCTCGCTGGCGCGGGCGACCAGCCGGTCGGCGACGGCCCAGGCCTCCGCCGCCGTCTCCCGGCAGATCACCTGCAGGCGCATGCCAAAGGCGAGCGGGCCGCGCCGGTCGTAGTTCGCGGCCCGGCGCTTCAGGTCGGCCACGCTCTCGGCGATCCGCTCCGGCAGGTCGCCCCAGAAGAGATGGACGTCGGCATGCTCCGCCGACATCTCCGCCGCCTGCGCCGACCCGCCGCCC
>DAINCG010000408.1:4157-4383 GCA_036732525.1 Pseudomonadota bacterium
GATAGAAGCGCGGATAGGGCGTCTGCACGGGCTTCGGCACGGCGCGGGCTCCCTTGAGCTTGTGGAACCGGCCGTCCCAGTCGACGCCGCCCGACTGCGTCCAGAGCGCCTTCATGATCGCGGTCTCCTCGCGCATCAGGTCGTAACGCTCTTCCTTCGTGTAGGTCACGCCTTCCGCCAGCACCTCCTGGTCCGCCTGGCCGGCGATCAGGTTGATGGCGATGCG
>DAINCG010000409.1:0-4379 GCA_036732525.1 Pseudomonadota bacterium
TCTTCCTGCTCGACGAGATCGACAAGATGGGCATGGATTTCCGTGGCGATCCGTCTTCGGCCCTGCTCGAGGTTCTCGATCCCGAGCAGAACTCGACCTTCATGGATCACTATCTCGAGGTTGAGTACGACCTGTCGAGCGTGATGTTCGTCACCACGGCCAACATGCTGAACATTCCGCCGGCGCTGATGGACCGTATGGAGATCATCCGCATCCCCGGCTACACCGAGGATGAGAAGGTGGAGATCGCCAAGCGGCATCTGATCGAAAAGCAGATGAAGAACAACGGCTTGAAAAAGGGCGAGTGGTCGATCACCGACGACGCGCTGCGCGACCTCGTGCGCTACTACACCCGCGAGGCCGGCGTTCGGAACATGGAACGCGAGATCGCGAACCTGACCCGGAAGGCCGTCCGCGAGATCGTCGGCGAGGACAAGAAGTCCATCAAGGTGACGCGCCGCAATCTCGACAAGTATGCCGGCGTGCACAAGTACCGCTACGGCAAGGCCGAGCAGGAAGACCTGGTCGGCGTCGTGACGGGCCTCGCCTGGACGGAAGTCGGCGGCGAACTGCTGTCGATCGAAGCCGTCGTCATGCCCGGCAAGGGCCAGGTGGCGCACACCGGCAAGCTTGGCGACGTCATGCAGGAATCGGTGCAGGCGGCGCGCAGCTTCCTGCGCTCCCGGCTCCTGCGCTACGGCGTGAAGCCGAGCGACTTCAACAAGCGCGACATTCACGTTCACGTGCCGGAAGGCGCGACGCCGAAGGACGGACCGTCGGCGGGCGTGGCCATGTGCACGGCGATCATTTCCGCCCTCTCCGGCATTCCGATCCGCGCGGACGTCGCCATGACCGGCGAAATCACGCTGCGCGGCCGGGTGCTGCCGATCGGCGGCCTGAAGGAGAAGCTGCTGGCCGCGCTCCGCGGCGGCCTGAAGACGGTGCTGATCCCGAAGGACAACGAGAAGGATCTGGCCGACATTCCGGACAACGTGAAGAACGCCCTGGATATCGTGCCGGTCGAGACGGTCGATCAGGTGCTGGAACGGGCGCTCTCCCGCCTGCCGACGCCGATCGAGTGGACCGAGGCGGAAGCCGCGGCCGACGCCGAGGCGATCGTGAAGACCGATAAGGAAGGCTCCGGCGTCGTCGCCCACTGACGCCGCGCCATCCGCCGAACGACGAAGCCCGCCTCCGACCCCGGAGGCGGGCTTTTTCTTTGAAGGGACGGGACGGCGCGCGGCGCCGTCGGGCCTCAGTCGAGCGTGATCTCGCGGTAGCCCTCCTTGGCGACCTTGGCGCAGCGGGCGCGGTAGTCGGGGGCCGTGCCGCTGTAGCGGACGATGGTGCGGGTCTGCTTGCCCTCGACGTTCAGGTTGATGCCCGTCATCCAGCTGTCGATCTCGTTGGACAGCAGCCCCTCCGCCTTTTCCAGGACGAAGGCGTGCCACCGCTCGACCGCTTCCGGCGGCGCGTCCGCCAGCGTCAGGCCGTTCGCGGTCATGTGGCCGATCGCGTCGGCGATCCATTCGACGTTGAACTCGATGCTGCGCGGATTGTTGCCGAGCGCGGCGTGCGGTCCCATGATCATGAACATGTTCGGGAACCCGTCGACCATCATGCCGACGAAGGTCCTGGGGCCGCCCTTCCATTTGTCCTTCAGTTTCGCGCCGCCGACGCCGCGGATGTCGATGCGGTCGAAGGCGCCCGTGACCGCGTCGAAGCCGGTCGCATAGACGATCACGTCGAACTCGTAGTGGTTGGCGCTCGTCTCGATGCCGGTCGCGGTCACCCGCTGGACCGGTTCGTCCAGCATGCTGACCAGCGAGACGTTCGGCTGGTTGTAGACCTCGTAGTAGTGCGTCTCCTGCGGCACGCGGCGGGTGCCGAAGCCGTGGTCCTTGGGGATCAGCTTTTCCGCGGTTTCCGGGTCCTTGACGCGTTGGCGGATCTTGTTCGCGACGAACTCCGAGATCAGGCGGTTCGCCTCCCGATCCGTCAGCATGTCGCGGAAATTGCCCTGCCAGATGCCGAAGCCCTGCCCGGCATAGAGCTCCTCCCAAAACGCGTTCCGCTCCTCTTCGGTCACTTCGAAGGTGCCGCGGGGATCGATGTTGTGGACGAAGCACGCGGCCGTCCGGCGGCAGAGATCGAAGATCTCCGGATAGCGGCTGCGGATGTCCTCCATCTCGTCCTTCGGGATCGGGCGATTGTGCAGCGGCGTGCACCAGTTGGGCCGGCGCTGGAAGACGGTCAGCGTCTTGGCCGTCTTGGCGATTTCCTGGATCGCCTGGACGCCGCTCGCCCCGGTGCCGACGACGGCGACGCGCTTGCCGGCGAACTCGATCCCCTCCTTCGGCCAGAGGCCGGTGTGGGTCCACTGGCCCTGGAAGTCCTCGATCCCCGGAAAGCGCGGCATGGTCGGCGCAGAGAGCAGGCCGATCGCCGAGACGAGGAAGCGGGACCGGTGCTTTGAGCCGTCCTCCAGCCCCACCTCCCAGTAGCGGCCGTCCTCGCGGTAGTGCGCGGAGACCACTTTGGCGCGGAACTGGATATCCCGGCGGAGGTCGAACTTGTCGGCGACGAAATTGCAGTAGCGCTCGATCTCCGGCTGGCCGGAGAAGCTTTCCGACCAGTCCCATTCGTCCAGCACCTCCTGGGAGAAGGAGTAGCCGTAGGAATAGCTTTCGGAATCGAAGCGCGCGCCCGGATAGCGGTTCCAATACCAGGTGCCGCCGACGCCGGTGCCGGCCTCGAACACGCGCACGCGGAGACCGAGCTTCCTGAGCAGATGCAGCTGATACATGCCGGAGATGCCGGCGCCGACCACGATCGCGTCGAAATCCAGTTCGGCGGCGGGCGCGGCTTTGGTTGCTGTCGCCAATCCGGTGGCCATGGTCTCTCCCCTTCTTCTTGCCTGTCGCGTCCGCCTGCGGCGCGACCCTGCTTGGTTTTTCTTCCAGCAATATGCCGCCGCCGTAGAAAACCGCAATCGTTCGGCGCCTGCGTCGGAGCGGCCGCGCCGTCGTTCCGGCGCTGTCGTGCTAACCGCGGCGGACGCGGCGATTGAACGTCGCCGCCTTGCGGCCCTAAGCTTCGGCGCCGGCCCGCGACCGGCCGGCGGCAGCCCAGGAGGGAACCCATGACCGCCTTGAACGACAAGCCCGGGCCGCACGCGCGGCTCAACCGTTTGCATCACGCCGCCTGGGTCACCCAGGACATGGCGGCGACGCGGCAGTTCTACGAGGATGTCGTGGGCCTGCCGTTGACCGCCTGCTGGAAGGAGAAGACCGCCGCGGGGGTCGAATACTGCCACGTCTTCTTCGAGATCGGCGACGGCGGCGCGCTCGCCTTCTTCGAATGGACCGACGAGGACCAAAACCCGCGCGGCCGGGAGTCGCCGGGCCACCTCGCGCTGGAATGCGATGCGGAAACGCAGGCCGCGTTGAAAGACCGCCTGGAAGCGGCCGGCTACCAGACCCGCCTGACCGACCATGGCTATTGCGTCTCGCTCTACGTCAACGACCCGAACAATCTGAGGCTCGAGTTCACGGTCGACGCGCCCGACGCGCCAGCGATCTACGCCCGTCACACGCCCAAGGCGCACGAGTATCTTCGGCAATGGCTGGCCGGCGACCGGACGCCCAACAACGACATCCGTTCCGAGAATTCGCCCGGCAACTAAAGCGTCGTCAGCATCGTCAGGAACCGCGATCGCAAGGCCGCGGAATTCCGAAGCGCCGCACACGCAAGGCTGGCGGCGAGGCGACGCAGCGGGTCGTCGGCCATCACGAGCCGACGCGCCCGCTCCGACTGGCGGAGAATCCGCGCCCCGGCGGCATGTCGGGCGGCCGAATAGCAGGCGACATCGCCCGCGAGAATTGCGCGCGCGGCGGCGACGCCGTCGTCGATGCCGAGATTCATCCCGCGGCCGCCGACCGGCGAATGACAGTGGGCGGCGTCGCCAGCGAGCAGCACACGGTCCCGCCGATAGGTCTCCGCCTGACGGACGGCGATCCGAAAGGTTCCCGTCCGCCGCACATTGGCGACGCTGATTTCGGGCGGCAGCCTGTCGAGCACATCGGGCGCCGAGGCCGCGAGGCGGAGGCGGGCCGGCTCGATCGGGATCGCGAAGACGAAGCCGCCGCCCGGCTCCTGAATCCAGGCGGCGAAGTCGGCGAAAGACCCGGACGCGACGTCGACGTCCGCGACCGACCAGTCGCCGTCGAGCTCATAGCCCGGATACGCCATGCCGAGCGTCTGCCTGACGGTCGAGCCGACGCCGTCCGCCCCGATCGCCCAGTCGTAGCGGCGCTCGCCGCCGTCGTCGAAGCGCGCTGCGACGCCCTCCGCGTCAACGTCGAGGTCGTCGAGCGATG
>DAINCG010000410.1:0-3253 GCA_036732525.1 Pseudomonadota bacterium
CATGCCGAGGCAGAACCCGGCAAGCCCGACCATGACGATGGCGGCGAGTTTGCGGATGCGCATGCGGTCGACGACCGGGCCTACGACCATCATCGTCGCGGCCGACGCCAGCGTGCCGATCGTGTAGGCCCGCCCCCAGGCGCCGTGGGAAAGATCGAATTCCGCCCGGATCTCGCCCGCGAAGACCGAGATGAAGAAGGTCTGGCCGAACGACGAGGCGAGCGTCATCAGCGTGCCGGCCGCCAACCAGGGCGCATTTTCTTGAAGGAATCGCTTCAGGTTCATGGATCGGAAGGGGGCGAGCGGGGCGGGGAATCGGCCGCCGAATACGTCCGGCCGGGGAAGTTCCAGCAGCATATACGCATTCTGCGCGTGGGCGAATTCGACTAACTATCTGCGATTCCTCAATTCCGAAGAATCGTGAAGGGGCGCCTTAACTAAAATTCTCCGCGCTTGAAGCGAATTCTTCGCGGGTTTTGACCTCGAAATTTTCTGCCGCGCGGAAATTTCTCGATGACCCGCCGCCCTTAATGTGCGAGGCGTCAAAACCGATGAGGCTGTCGCCATGCGCTCCCTATCCATCCGCATCCGCAACCTGGTCCGGCAGTTCCGGGCGAACGACAGGGGCTCCGTCTCCGTCGAGCTCAGCGTCATCATGCCGGTGTTCCTGTTCCTGACGTTCGGCGCGTTCGAGGTGGCGAACTATCAGACGCTCGAAGGCGAGATTCACCACACCGTCCGCACGATCGGTCGCAGCCTCTCGGTCGGCGACCTGCAAGCCGCCGACGCACAGGCCGCGGTCGAGACCAGCCTCGCGAGCTGGGGCGCCACGCCGACGATCTCCGTCAACGAGACTGCGAGCGAAGTGACGCTTTCGGTTTCCGTCGCGGTCGCCGACATCGCCATGTTCAGCTTCCTGGACGCGCTGCAGTCGGTGAGCGCCAGCTCGTCGCTAACCTTCCGGAAGGAGTGACGGGGATGTTGTTTCTGACAGAGGCCGCACGCGCGCTCGGCCGCAGCGTTCGCGCATTCGTCAAGGACGGCCGGGCGTCCGTCGCGCCGGTCAGCGTCTTCGTCGTCATCGGCGCCGTCGGACTTTCGGCGATCACGATCGACGGCAATACCGTGCGCAACACCCGCCTGAAGCTGGCGGCGGCGGCCGACGCCTCCGCGCTCGCCGGCGTCAAGGCCGTCGCGATGGGCTACGGGCCGTCCACCGCCGCCATCGCGCTCGCCGAACGGAACCTGCCGCCGGCGGACTACGGCAACGTGCTGCCGCCGCCCAACGTCGAGCTCGGCACATGGAACCCGGCCACCGGCGCCTTCGTCCCGGGCGGCGCCAATCCGGGCGCCGTCAGGGTCACGATGGAGATGTCGGCGGCGAACGGCAATCCGCTGCCCCTGTCGCTCGCCAGCGTCCTCGGGTTGACGAGCGCCGACGTCACCGCCTCCGCCGTCGCGACGACCATGCTGAAGCCGCTCTGCGTGCTCGCGCTCGATCCCTATGGCCTCGGCATCCGGCTGGAGCAGAACAACGACGTCTTCGCGTCGCACTGCACGATCTGGTCGAACGCCCGCCACACGGAATCGATCGCGGTCATGTCGTCGATCGGCCAGTTCGACACCGGCGTGGCCCGGCCCTGCGCCGCCGGCAAGTATTACGGCGACCCCGCGGACTTCAGCGCGCCGCCCTACGAGGATTGCGCGGAGAAGGCGGACCCGCTGGCGTCCCACCCGCTGCCGAGCGCCGGCGGATGCCTGGAGACCAATGTGATCGTCAAGCCGAACGAATCGCGCGTCTTCACGCCGGGCACCTACTGCAAGGGCATTACGATCAAGCCGAACGCGGAGGAGAACGGCCGGTCGATCACCTTCCTGCCCGGCGTCTACGTCTTCAAGGGCGGCAATCTCCACATCAACAACAACAACGAAATCTCCGGCGACGACGTGCTGTTCCACTTCACCGAAGGTTCGGGCTTCATCGCCGAAAGCGATGTGGAGATGCGGCTGACCGGGCGGACAAGCGGGACCTATGCGGGCCTGGTCATCACCCAGGACAAGGAAAACCCGGGCACGTTCGATATCCGCTCGAACACGGACTTCTTCCTGGACGGCGTCGTCTATCTGCCGGCGTCCACCCTGACGCTCGGCGCGGACACGCATGTCGCGACCGCTTCGCCCTGGATCGCACTGATCGTCAAGGACCTGCAGATGATCGCCAACGCCGATGTCACCTTCAACGTCGACCAGGACGTCTCCTCGGTGCCCTATCCGCCGGTGCTGACGCAGATGTTCACGACGCTGGTCCGATAGCCTCTCAGCCGCCGCCGGGTTTCCGCCCGGCGGCGGCGAGCCCGGCGATGCACAGGCAGCCGAGGATGGCGAGGCCGGACGCCGACATGATGACCAGGTCGTAGCCGCCGGCGCCCCAAAGCACGGCGCCCAGATGCGGCGCCAGCGCCGAGCCCGCGAGATAGGGCAGCGCCAGCCAGCCGGCGATCAGCCCGAAGCCGACGCGGCCCAGGAACTCCGCCGTGATGGCCGGCTTCAGAATGCTGGTGAGGCCGTAGGTTCCGCCCTGCAGGATCGCAAACAGGAAGGCCAGCGCCGGCGACCCGGTCGCGAAATAGAGCGCCGACGACGCCAGCGCCACGCCGCCGAACGCGACCCCGGCCATCGCAAGACTGTTCACTCGCTTCTCCAGCAGCATCAGCACGATCCGTCCCGCCACCTGCATCGGCCCGATCGTGCTCGCGACCAGAACGGCGACGCCATGGTCGATGCCGCGGCCGGCCAGGATTGGCATGATGTGGTTCAGCAGCATGCCGTGGTTGACCGCCATGATCGGGAAGGCGATGGCGATGATCCAGAACTGCAGCTTCCGAAGCGACTGGAAGAGCGCCGACCGTCCCGCCGCCGCCGCGCCGGGCTGCGGCCGGGCGTCGGGACTCGCCCGCTCCAGCATCGCCGCGCCGACGAACAGCAGCGGCGCGCCGACGAACGCGACCGCGCCCGCGAAAACCCAGAGCGTCGTCCGCCAGTCCGCCAGCTCCAGCATTCCGGCCGTCGAGAGGAAGCAGAGGGCCGAGGCGAGGCCGGCCAGCAGCGTGATCCGCGTGATCGCCGGCCGGGCGGCGGCGCCGGCGGCCCGCGTCACCACCATGAAGCAGGGCTCGTAGAGGCAGGCGCCCTGCGCGACGCCGATCACCGCCCAGATCAGCGCGAAGGCCGCCGGCGACGGCGCCTGGGTCAG
>DAINCG010000410.1:3328-4377 GCA_036732525.1 Pseudomonadota bacterium
CGATCAACCGACCGGCCAAGGGCGACACGCAGGCCGCCGCCAGGATCGCGACCGTCAGGCCGAGCGTCAGGTCCGCCTTGTCCCAGCCGAGATCCCGTTCCCAGGTCAGCAGCAGGGCGGCGAAGATATAGTAGATGTAGGCCCAGACGATGGTTTCGCCGACGCCGAGCAGCCAAACGGCCGTGCGCGCGGCATTGTGCGCGCCCTGCCGGGACGCCGGATCGTCAGCGTCGGGCGCTCGGGGCGCGGCCACTCAAACCAGGCCCAGTTCGCGCAGTTCCGCCAGCATCTCGGGCGGCATTGCGGGATCAACCTCGCCAGAGAGGTCGGAAATGTCCGGCGGCGCGTCCTTCGCCTCGAAATAGCGCCAGCCCTGAAAGGGGCGGGCGCCACGCGGCGCGACGGGAATCAGCTCCGGCGCGAGCACGATGCCGCAGCGGCGGACGCCGTCCTGGCCGATCACTTCCTCGAAGTCGACGATCGGCTGGCGCGCCTGCATGACACCTTTGATGATCCAGTACATCGAGCCGCCGGTCGCCAGCACCTCGTCCGCCCGTTTCGGCCACATGCGCGTGACGTGGCGGTTGAACGCGGGCTCGCCGCGGGCGGCCCGCTCGCGACGCCGCATCTCCTGAAAGGCCGCGAGGCTGTCCAGGCTTTCGGAGCCGACGGAGAGTTTGCGCATGTGCAGGGTCATGGCGAGATAATTATCCGACCGTCGCGCGGCGTCCATTGGATGGATTGTGGATTGGTCGGGTTCGGCAGTAGGCTCCCGCCATCTTCATCGTCAGCCGAAAGCGGGAACCATGCCCAAGCTCGTGATTTATGGAATCGCGCAAAGCCGCGCCAGCCGGTGCCTCTGGGCTCTGGAGGAGGCGGGCCTGCCCTACGACCACGTCAAGACGCACATGCGCGAGGACACCAAGACGCCGGAATATCTGGCGATCAACCCGAACGGCCGGGTGCCCGCGCTGGTCGACGGCGACCTGAAGCTGTTCGAATCGCTCGCCATCAACAGCTATGTCGCGAAGAAGGCCGGCGGCTCGCTT
>DAINCG010000411.1:0-4347 GCA_036732525.1 Pseudomonadota bacterium
CCTGCAGAAGGAGAGCGGCACGACCCGCGTGATCGACCCCTGGGGCGGCAGCTATTACGTCGAGCGGCTGACGGCAGAGGTCGCCAAGAAGGCCTGGGCGCACATCCAGGAGATCGAGGGGATGGGCGGCATGGCCAAGGCGATCGAAGCCGGCCTGCCGAAGCTCCGCATCGAGGAAGCGGCGGCGAAGACCCAGGCGCGCATTGACAGCGGCCGGCAGACCATCGTCGGCGTCAATAAGTACAAGCCGCGCCGCGACGACGGCGTCGACGTACTCAAGATCGACAACGCCAAGGTGCGCGAGTCCCAGATCGCGCGGCTGGAGCGCATCCGCGCCGAGCGCGACGGCGACGCCGTGCAGGCGGCGATGGACGCGCTGACCGAGGCGGCGGAGACGGGGCAGGGCAACCTGCTCGAACTCGCAGTCGACGCCGCCCGCAAGCGCGCGACCGTCGGCGAGATTTCCTACGCGCTCGAAAAAGTCTGGGGGCGCCACGTGGCGGAGGTGAAGGCGGTGTCCGGCGTCTATTCCGGCGAAATGGGCGACGATTCCGACATGATCGCCAAGACCCGCGCCAAGGCGGACGCTTTCGCGGAGGCGGACGGCCGGCGGCCGCGCATCCTGATCTGCAAGATGGGTCAGGACGGCCACGACCGCGGCCAGAAGGTCATCGCCACGGCGTTCGCGGACCTGGGCTTTGACGTCGACATCGGCCCGCTCTTCCAGACGCCGGAGGAGGCCGCGCGCCAGGCGGTCGAGAACGACGTGCATATCGTCGGCGCCTCTTCGCTGGCGGCGGGGCACCTGACGCTCGCGCCGCAGCTGATTCAGGCGCTAAAGGACGAAGGCCGCGAGGACATTCTGGTCGTGATCGGCGGCGTCATTCCGCCCCAGGACTACGACGCGCTGAAGGATGCCGGCGTCGCCGCGATCTTCCCGCCGGGCACGGTCATCGCGGAAGCGGCGAGCGGTCTGCTCGATCAATTGAACGCCGCGCTCGGTTACGTGTAATCGCGCCAAATTCCGGCGGTTTTTATGGAACGTTTGGCTGAAATGCGTCCGCCGGAACTTTAGCCGCCGCCAATCGGGCCTGGAGACAATCCCCTCATCGGCATCATGCAATGAGGGAGTTGGACGGTGCGACACGCGGAAGCCAAGGTGGTGAACGCCGACGGCGTCATCAAGGAATTCGAACAGGTCTGGCAGGCGGAAGCGGCGGCGCGGGGCATCCCCTCCGCGCAGGCGATCGACCCGACGGCCTTTGCGCGGCTGATGCCGCACATGATGCTGCTGGAAGTGGTTTCGGGCGAAGGCGAGCAGCGCTTTCGGACCCGTCTCGTCGGCGCGGAGCACCGCGAGGTCGCGCGCGGTCTCCACGCCGGCGACATTCTCGACGAGATCGACGCCCAGCATGCCGAGCGCGCGCGCGTCGCGGCGATGACGGGCCGCCCGGTCTTCTGGCGCGCGGCGTCCGACGAACGGGTCAGCATCGGCGACTTCCCGTTCGCCGCCGACGGCCGCACGGTCGACCGAGTCGTCTCGATCGTCCACGGCGTCAAGCCCGGCAAGGCGTTCATCCGGCAGGTGTTTCGGCCCTGACCGAAAGCCGCACATTTACCCGAATGGGCGTTGCCTGTATCTAAGCGCACTGCCTGGAGCTGTGCGGTGCGTAGAGGCCTGATATCGGCGCGCTCCGGGCTGCGGGACGCACGTGCGTCCCGCGGTTCAGCGATTCTGGAGCGCTTTCGGCGTGCGGTACTGTAAGTCCTGTCTCTATCCGGAAACAAAGCCGGACCTCTGGTTCGACGACCATGGCGTTTGCAACGCCTGCAACAACTTCGCGTCGCGTGAGGCTGTCGACTGGAGCGCGCGCCTGGAAGAACTGAAAGAGATCGTCGGACGCTACCGCTCCGCAGACGGCTCCAACTACGACTGCATCGTGCCCGTCAGCGGCGGCAAGGACAGCCACTACCAGCTGATCCGGCTGCTCGAGCTCGGTATGAACCCCCTATGCGTGACGGCGACGACCGACGATCTCAGCCCGATCGGCCGGCGCAACATCGAGAACATGAAGCGGCTCGGCGTCGACTTCGTCGAAGTCACGACGAACCCGGTCGTCCGCCGCAAGATCAACAAGTTTACGCTTTCGACGATCGGCGACGTTTCCTGGCCGGAGCATGTCACGATCTTTACCGTGCCGGTGCGCATCGCCGTGCAATTCGGCGTGCCGTTGATCGTTTGGGGCGAGAATCCGCAGCACGAGTATGGCGGGTGCGACCGGCAAGCCGATCCCGGGTTACGAGGCCCGCGTCGTCGACGACGAAAAACATTCTGGATCGGCGCTGGCTGGAGGAATTCGGCGGGCTTCTGGGTTTCCGCGTCTCCGACCTGATCGGTCAGCTGGACATCCAGCCGCGTGACCTGATCCAGTACACCTATCCGACCGACGCCGACCTCGCCCGCGTTGGCGTCACCGGCATCTTCCTAGGATACTACTATCCTTGGGACGGCTATCGGAATGCGCTGATGGCGCAGGGCTACGGCTTCGAGACGTTCCCGCAGATGGTCGAAGGCGCGCTCGCCAATTACGAGAACCTCGACAACCACCAGATGGGCATCCACGACTACTTCAAGTTCCTGAAGTACGGTTTCGGCCGGGCGACCGATATCGCGTCCAATCACATCCGGCGCGGCCGGATGTCCCGCGAGGACGGCCTGAACCTGGTGAAGCGCCACGACGGCCGCTTTCCTTGGACCTACCTTGGCAAGCCGATCGCCGATATCCTTGGTGAATTCGACATGACGGTAGAGGAGTTTGTGCGGATCTGCGACCGCTGGACGAACAAGCGCCTGTTCGTGACCGACCACAACGGCCAACTGGTCAAGGACCGGGACGGCAACCTCGCCAAGAAATTCTACGACAACGTCTGACGCAATGCGGCCCGTCACCATCGTCGACTGCGGATTGTCCAATATCGACTCCGTCGTTCGTGCGATCGAATATTGCGGCGGCGCTCCGGTCGTGACGCGCGATCCGGCGACGGTGCGGGATGCCGGCCGGGTGATCCTGCCGGGCGTCGGCGCCTTTCCGGAAGCGATGCGGCGGTTGAACGAAACCGGGCTCGCCGATGCGATCCGGGAAACGGCGATCAGTGCGGGTCGGCCCATTCTCGGCATCTGTCTCGGTATGCAGTTGCTTGCGACGACGGGGCAGGAGGGCGGCTTCACCCAGGGCCTCGATATCGTGCCCGGCGACGTTGCGCCTCTCCGTCGCGCGGCCCCGAAGGAGCGCATCCCGCACATCGGCTGGAACACAGTCACGGATAGCGGCGGCTGCCAACTGTTGACGGATACGCCGCCCGACAGCGACTTTTACTTCGTGCACAGCTATTGCTTTCGTCCCGCCGATCCCGCCAATGCTTTGGCTACGACGCCGTCCTATGGCGGCTTCGCGTCGATCGTCGGATCAGGCGTCGCATTCGGCGCGCAATTTCATCCTGAGAAGAGCCAGAAGACCGGCTTCGGCGTCCTCCGGGCGTTCGTCGGACTATGATGCGGCCATGCTGAAGATCCGCGTCATGCCGACCCTGCTGCACCGGGACATGGGCCTGGTGAAGGGCGTGCGCTTCGAAAGCTCGCGGCGAACCGGCAGCGCCTTGCAGGCGATCAAGGTCTACAACATGCGCAGCGTCGACGAGCTCGTGTTCATGGACATTACGGCCACCCTGGACGGACGGTCGCCCGACTTCGAGTTGATCGACGACCTTGCGGACGAGTGCTTCATGCCGATGACCGTGGGCGGCGGGGTGCGAAGCGTCGACGACATCGGCCGGCTGCTGGCGGTCGGCGCGGACAAGGTTTCTTTGAATGCCCACGCTGTCGCGGATCCGAACGTGATCGCTGAGGGCGCCCGCACCTTCGGTGCGCAGTGCATCGTCATTTCGATCGACGTCGAGCGACACGAAAACGGCCGGCCGGAGGTCATGACGCATGGCGGCAAACGGCCGACCGGGCTAGACCCGGTCGAGTGGGCGAAGCGCGCGGCGGACCTCGGCGCCGGGGAGATCCTGCTGACATCCGTCGACAGGGACGGGACGTTCGAAGGCTACGATATCGCGCTGACGCAAGCCGTCGCGGCGGCGGTCGATATCCCCGTTATCGCGTCGGGCGGCTGCGGGGAATACGCCCATATGGCGGACGTTCTCTCGCAGACGGATGCGGCCGCGGTCGCCGCCGCCAGCATCTTCCATTTCACCGAACAGACGCCGGCGGAAGCCAAGAAATATCTTGCGGAAAGAGGCTTCGACGTCCGCGTCTAGAGCATGCGGCTTGCGCATGGAAGCGGG
>DAINCG010000412.1:0-4328 GCA_036732525.1 Pseudomonadota bacterium
GAGGCGGTCTACGGATTGACCGAGTATTATCGGGACCAGATCGCCAAGGCGCGGGGCATCCGCTAGCCGATCGGGATTCAGCCGGAGAGCAGCGCGGCTTTCGCGGCCTTCGCCATGACCGTCGGCAGGCCGACGTCGCCCAGCCGGTCGACCGGTGACCAGAAGCAGCCGTCGGGGGCTTCGTCGCGCGTCGTTTCGCCGAGCCGCAGCGTCAGCTCCAGGCGGAAATGCGTGAAACCGTGCGCCACCGGCGTCTCCAGGGTTGTCCAGTCGTCCGTCAGGCGTTCGACATCGACGGTTGCGTCGTCGTCGGACCAGCCGAGGCTCGGCAGTTCGACCATGCCGCCCAGAAGACCCTTCGGCGCCCGTCGCCGGAGCAGCACCGACCCGTCGCCGCGTTCCGCCCAATAGACGACGCCCGTACGGAGGGGCCGTTCCGGCTTCGGCGCTTTCGCCGGCAAGTCCGCTTCGACGCCGGCGATTCGCGCGGCGCACGCCGCCGCCAGCGGGCAGACCAGGCAGCGCGGCCGCCGCGGCAGGCAGACCGTCGCGCCCAGGTCCATCATCGCCTGCGCGAAATCCCCCGGCCGGTCCGCCGGCACGAGGCCGGCCATCGCGGCCTTGATCGCGGGCTTCGCCGCGGGCAACGGGGTTTCGATGCGCATCAGTCGGGCGATGACGCGCTCGATATTGCCGTCGACGGGAGCGGCCGGCCGGTCGAAGGCGATCGCCGCGACGGCGGCCGCGGTATAGGGCCCGACGCCCGGCAGGCCGGCGAGGTCGCTTTCGGTGTCGGGAAAGGCGCCGCCATGCCGGTCCGCCACCTCGCGGGCGCATTTCAGAAGATTGCGGGCGCGGGCGTAGTAGCCGAGCCCTGCCCACTCGGCCATCACGTCGCCGTCGTCCGCCGCGGCGAGGTCGCCGACGGTCGGCCAGCGTTCGAGAAAGCGCTGAAAGCGGGGCGCCACGGCGACGACGGTCGTCTGCTGCAGCATCACCTCGCTCAGCCAGACGTGGTAGGGCTCGGGGCGGACGCCCGGTTTCGCCCGCCAGGGCAGATCGCGCCGCGCGCGGTCATACCAGTCGAGCAGGCTGTGCGGGATCGATTCGGGCGCTTGCGAGGGCGTCATCGTGCGGGGGATATTGGCGGGCATGGATGATCTGGACAAGCGCCGGCCCAAGGCCAAGCCCGAGCCGATTTCGGGCGCGATCGACCGACTGCTGCGCGGACAGCCTGGCGGGCGGCGGGCGCGCGCGCTCGCCGGCCTCCGCCGGGACTGGGGGGATATCGCCGGGCCGGACTTCGCGGAGCAGGCCTGGCCGGACCGGTTGGAGCCTGGGCGGGGAAGCCGGCCGGGCGCGCTGGTCGTGCTTGCGGCCCCGGGCGCGGCCCTGTTGCTGCAGTACGAGGCGCCGCGCCTGCTGGAGCGGGTCAACGGCTATCTCGGCGAAGGCGCGGTCGGCCGGATCAAGGTCGCGCCCGGCATGCCGCCGGCGAAAGCGGCGGCCCGGCCGTCCCTGCGGCGCGCCGAACCTGACGCCGACGATCCGGCACTGGCGGAAATCGCGAACCGGGCGGCAAAACTGCCGTCGGCCCGTTTGGCGACGGCGCTACAGGGCCTGGGCGCCGCGATCAGGGCGCGAAAGCGCCGTTGACTTCAACCCCCTGCCGGACGCGCCAGCGCCGCTTCCACGGCCGCGGCGACCTCGGCCGACTGCGGCGTCGTGCGGGTCGGAAACCAGCCGGCGAGGCGGCCGTCGCGACCGATCAGGTACTTGTGGAAATTCCATTTCGGCGCGGCGTCCGGACCGAGTTCCGTTTCCGCCCAGCGATAGAACGGATGCGCGCCGGGGCCCTTGACCTGCGCCTTGTCGGCCAAGGGGAAATCGACATCGAAGTTGACCGTGCAGAAGGTCTTGATCTCTTCCGCCGACCCCGGTTCCTGCCCGCCAAAATCGTTCGACGGAACGCCGAGCACGACCAGCCCGCGGTCGCGATAGGTTTCCCAAAGCGTTTGCAGGCCTTCGTATTGCGGCGTGTATCCGCAGAGCGACGCGGTGTTCACGACCAGCACGACGCGTCCCGCGTAGGCTGAGAGCGGCAGCGGTCCGCCGTCGATGCTCTCGAAACTGAAGCGGTGCGCGGGCCCGGCGGTGCCGGCGAGCGCCGGAGCGCCAAGTCCAAGCGCGAGAACAAACACGACGATCAGCCGCGCGAACATGCCGAAGCCTCCGAAGATGTTCCGTCCGGAGGCGAATCTGGGCCGATTCCGAGGTCAGGCAAGCGTGGCCGCCGAGCGGGCGGCGGCTTCGATGCGGGACCAGTCGCCGTCCCGGACGGCGTCCGTCGGGGCGATCCAGGAGCCGCCGACGGCGAAAACATTGGGCAGCGCCAGGAATTCCGCGGCGTTTCCGCCGCCGACGCCGCCTGTCGGGCAAAAGGCGAGATCGGGCAGGGGCCCAGCAAGTCCCTTCAACGCCTTCGTTCCGCCGGCGGCGTCGGCCGGAAAGAACTTCAGCCGCCGATAGCCCAGTTCCCGCAGCGCCATCGCCTCGCTCGCGGTCGCGGCGCCCGGCAGATAAGGCAGCCCGGAGGCCTCGCCGGTCTCGAGCAGGCTTTGAGTCGCGCCCGGGCTCACCAGGAATTTCGCGCCGGCGGCGGCGGCGCGGACCATGTCATCCGGCGAGAGCACGGTGCCCGCGCCGACGAAGATGTCCGGGACCTCCGACGCGATCGCCTTGATCGCGGCCATCGCCGCGTCCGATCTGAGCGTCACTTCGATCGCGCGAATGCCGGCGGCGAGCAGGGTCTTCGCCAGCGGGGCCGCCATCGCCGCGTTTTCGATGACGACGACGGGGATCGCGGGCGGCGCACCCTCCGGCAGTTCCAGGATTATCGGCATGGGTCTCAATCCCGCCGCTTGTCGGACGGCGGCTCCATACGCATCATGGGTCGAATCATTGCTGCGCGAAGGATAGCGCCTATGCGGATGGCCTGCATCGGCGAATGCATGATCGAACTGTCGGACGCGCCGGACGGCGTGCGGCGCAGCTATGGCGGCGATACGCTGAACACCGCCGTCTACGCCGCGCGGCTGGGGGCGAGCCATGACCTCGCTGTCGACTATGTGACGGCGCTCGGCGACGACCCGTATTCGGACGAAATGATCGCCGCATGGCAGGCGGACGGCGTCGGCGTCGACCGGGTGCGCCGCGTCGCCGGCGCCGTTCCGGGCCTCTACATGATCCGTACCGGCGCCGGCGGCGAGCGAAGTTTCTACTATTGGCGGAGCGCCGCCCCGGCCAAGACGCTGTTCGACGGACCGGACGGTCATGCGCTCGCGCGCCGCCTCGCCGACTACGATTGGATCTACTTCACCGGTGTGACGCTCGGCGTGCTGACCGTCGAGGGCCGGCTCGCCCTGTTCGAAGCGCTGCGCCAGGCGAGCGCGGCCGGCGCCCGCATCGCCTATGATTCGAACTACCGGCCGCGCCTCTGGGAGGACGCGGAGGAGGCGCGCGCCGCGAACGAGGTGGCGCTCGGCTGGGCCGACGTCGCGCTGCCGAGCTTCGACGACGAACGCGCGCTCTATGGCGACCGAACGCCCGAGGCGACGACCGAGCGGATCGCCCGCCAGGGGCCGGCGGAGGTCGTCGTCAAGAATGGCGACCAAGCCGTCGGCGTGCTCACCGACGGCGAGATGCGGTTCATCGCGGCGAGCCCGCATCCGGCGCCGGTCGACACCACGGCGGCGGGCGATTCCTTCAACGCGGGCTACCTCGTTGCGCGGGCGTCGGGCGCGGACCCGCTTGCGGCGGCGCGCGCCGGCGCCGGCCTCGCCTACAGCGTGGTTGGCGTTCGGGGCGCGATCATGCCAAAGGACATGGAAGCCTGAACGGGGAATCCGGGGACATGTCTTTTCGGCCGCGTGCGCATCGCCCGGCGTATTTGAATACTGGCGGCGGGGCAGGGGCCCGCGCGCTGCCTTGAGGCCGCCTGCGCTCGTCGTCGGGCACAAGCACGCGGTCTGGTTCGACGCCGCGGGCGAAGTCGCCACGCTCCGCCATGCGGCCGCGGCAGAGCGCGCCGCGCAGGAGCCGCCGATCCTGGTGCACATGCCGAGCGTCGCGCGCCGGCTTGGCTGCGGCCCGTTCCGCGCCTTCGACCTCCTCGCGCTCTACGCCTTCGTCCGCCCGGCGCGCTTCTGCCTGCCGACGCCGGCCGGCGTTGCAGGCGCCATGGGCCTTCCGTATCCCGAAAACCTGGAAGATGCGGCGGCGGCGCTGCCGGAAGCCGCGCGGCTGCTGCTCGCGGAACTGGCCGCTGG
>DAINCG010000413.1:0-2280 GCA_036732525.1 Pseudomonadota bacterium
TCGACATGGGCGATCGATCCGCCGCCCGCGCCGATGACCGCGATGTCGAGGCTCGGCGCGCGCGCCGGATAGCCCGCGACGTCCCGCTCCGAGGTCAGGCGCGCCGCGCCGCCGACGATCAGCGCGATGTCCGTCGAGGTGCCGCCGACGTCGAACGCGGCGACATCGGGGAAACCGGCCGCCGTCGCGATCGCGGACGCGGCGGCGACGCCGGCCGCCGGCCCCGAGAGGCAGGTCCGCACCGGCAGGCGCGCCGCCTCCTCCAAGCTCATCAGGCCGCCGCCCGAATGGATCATATAGGGCCGCGGCCGGACGCCGACGCCGGCGATGCGCCGCCGAACGTCGCCCAGATATCGCGCCATGCGGGGCCCGACGAAGGCGTTCAACACCGTCGTCGAAGTGCGCTCGAACTCCCGGAACTCCGGCGAGACGTCGACCGAGCAGGTGACGAAGGCCTCCGGCAGGACGCCGGAGACGATCTCTGCCGCACGGCGCTCGTGGTCGGGATTGCGGTAGCTGTGCAGAAAAACGATCGCGACCGCCTCGACCCGGTCGGCCAGCAGCCGCTCGCCGGCCGCTTTGACGGCCGCTTCGTCCAGCGGCGCGAGCTCGGCGCCGGTCTGGTCGAGCCGTTCTGGGATTTCGATGCGCCGCCGGCGCGGCGCAAGCGGCGGCGGCCGGACGTCCCGATAGTCGTAAAGGTTGGGCCGGGTCTGGCGCGCGATCTCAAGGACGTCGCGAAAGCCCTTCGTGGTCAGCAAAGCCGCCCGCGCGCCCTTGCGCTCGATCGCCATGTTGGTCGCGACGGTGGCGCCGTGGCCGATCCAGTCGACGGCGCCTGCCGCGACGCCGGCCAGCGTCAGCAGCTCGACAAGGCCCGTTTCAATCGCCCGCGCCGGCTCGTCCGGCGTCGAGGGGGTCTTGTGATGCACGGCGCCGCCAGCGCCGTCCAGGAGAGTGAGGTCGGTGAACGTGCCGCCGACGTCGATGCCGATCCGGATCAAAACAGCCGCCTGATAGGTCTGATGAAGGTGCGTTCGAAGCGCCGCCAGGTTCGTCCGACGCGCCGCCAGTTTCTGTAACGAAAGTTCCGGAACTGCGCGCGCCAGATATAATAGCGGCGCTGCATCCTGCGCCGAAGCCATTGAATATCTCGGCCGATCAGCGGCCATGTCTCCCGGCGCAGCGTTTGGAGCGTCAGACCGAGGTCGGACGCGGCGGCGCCGGCCCGTAGCGGCGCGATCGCCCGCTCGCGTCGATAGGTCGCCCGGTAGGCTTCAACAAAGCGGCCGGTCTCGCCCTCGAGCCGCTCGGCGCGCTGCATCTGCATGGCGAGGTAGCGGAGATCGCCGTCGCCGGTCGGCGTTCGGGCCGGCTTGCGGTGCATGTCGTCGTAGACGTCCATGAAGCGTTGAATGACCTGGCGGATGTCGTGCCGCTGCTCGACGAGCGCCCGGCCCCGCTTCGCCAGATCGAGCCGGTGGTCCGCGTCCTTGATGATCCGGCGCAGCGCCGATTCGATGTTATCCGGGTTGGCGTTTACGACCGGCAGGTCGTTGGTTTCGTAAAACGGCTCGAACAGGTCGCGGCGCAGGTTGACCACGACGGGCTTGCCGAGCGCCCAGGCTTCCAGCGTCAGCACGCCGGTCGCGCCGATCAGGATCTGGTCGATGATGACGTCCGCCTGTCTGTAGGCCTCCCGCGCATCGGCGTTGGACATGCCCTGGATCAGCTGAAAGTCGAAGTTCAGCCCTTCCGCCTTCAGCCGTTCGATTGCCCGGAGCACGAAGGGCGTGCCCTTCGCCGTGGGATTGGTCGGCGCATGGACAAGGCGCGGGCGATCTCGCCGCTCGACGCCGACGAAGCGCCACGTGTCGAGGTCGAGCGCGCGCGGAATGATTTCGGCGTCCGGCCAGAACTGGCCGAGTTCCGGGTCTTGCACGAAGAAGCGGTCGACATGCTCGCGCAGGAAGTCCTGGTAGGCCTTGACCAGATCCTCGTCGTAGAAGGGGCGCTGGTCGTAGCGGAAGGGGCTGTGCGGATTGACTGCCAGGTCGCGGGACGGCAGGCGCAGGTCGAATCCGGTGAAGCGGTAGCCGATCTTGCGGCCGCGCGCCTTGATCAGCGGGATGTCCATGCCGCTCATCGCGCCATAGTCGGTGCGGTAGGTCAGGCTGCGGTTCCAGAAGTGGAAGATGTCGAAGCCTTCGTCGAGCACTTCGGCGACCGTGCGCGTCTGGTTGGCGACGCGGTTCGCCGGCCCGCCGATCGGCACGATGC
>DAINCG010000413.1:2290-4313 GCA_036732525.1 Pseudomonadota bacterium
GTTCGGCCGGTTCACCACATACTGGATGTGCGCCGCCTCGTAGCCCCGTTCGCGGAGCGCCTTCACGATGGTCACGGGCATGGCGGCCATGTTCATGGGCGCCAGCAGGACTTTCGGCTTCGTCCTGGTCACTGCTCGCGATCGTCCAACACGCTCGCCCGCGCCAGCGCCGCCAGGCCGGCCGCCACGCCGGCGTCGCCGATGTGATTGGCGAGCAGAAGGATCAGCCGGGCGTTCAGTTGGCGGCTCTCCGCCTCGCTCAGCCCGTCATGCGCCGAACCTCCGCCCGAGCGCCCGGTCGATGGCGTCCGCGAGCCAGGCGGCGTCCGGCTTTCGCGTCCGCGCCGCGACGTGCTGGTCCGGCCGGAAGAGATAGGCAGCGCCCTCCGACAAGTCGTAGCGCCGCCAGAGCAGGCCTTCGACGTCGTCGAAATCGCCGCCCGGCCCGACCGCGAGATATTTGATCGGAATGTCGTCCTCCTGAAGCCGCAGGTCCGGCGCCGGACGGCCGACGACCATCAGCGTGAAGGCGGGCCCGATTTCGCGCAGCAGCCAGCCGGCCTCGCCGCCGACGCGGCGCACCGGCGCGTCGACCGCGGCGAAGTCCTGGTTGACCGCCGCGCGCACGACCTTGGCGTTGGCGAAGGCCTCGGCATGGCCGGGGCTGCGGTCCTTCAGCCAGGCGACCAGCGCGCCGACCGTGGTCACGTCCGCCGGCGGGTCGACCTCTTCCTCGGCGACCCCGGTGCGCTGACGCAGCCAGGCGAAATACAGGATCTTCATCGTCTCGTCTCTTCGGGGCTCAGGCCCCGACCTCGCTGAAGGGCAGAAATTCCACCATCGTGCCCTTTTCGAGATAGGTCAGCGCCTCGGGCAGTTCAACGAGGCCGTCGGCGGCCACCATCGACGACAGGACGCCGGCACCCTGGCGCGGGAACTTGTCGGCGACCGGCACCCCGTCCGCGCCCATGGTCAGGCGTGCCCGCACCCACTCGCGCCGGTCGGCCTTCTTCTTGTGGTCGAAGCCCGCGCGCACCCGGAACAGCACCGGCGCCGGGTCGGCGGCGCCCATCAGCCGCAGGATCAGGGGCCGGGCGAATCGTAGGAAGGTGACCATCACCGCGACCGGGTTGCCGGGCAGGCCCAAGAAGGGGGTCGCCCCGATCTGGCCCAGCGCCACCGGCCGGCCCGGCTTTATCGCCAGCCGCCAGAAATGGATCCTGCACTGGCTCTCGACCGCCGCGCGGACGTGGTCCTCATCGCCGACCGACACGCCGCCGGAGGTCAGGACCAGGTCGTGCCCGGCCGCCGCGCCGCCCAGCGCTTGTGTAATCGCGTCACGGTCGTCGCGCAGGATGCCCAGGTCGGTCACCCGGCAGCCGAGCCCGCGCAACAGCGCGCCCAGAGCGTAACGGTTGGCATCGTAGACCGTGCCGGCCGGTGTCGCCTCGCCCGGCTCGCGCAGTTCGTCGCCGGTCGAGAACAGCGCCACCCTGAGCGGCGCATGCACCGGCAGCGCGGTCCGCCCGATCGAGGCGGCGAGGCCGACGTCCTGGGGCCGCAAGATCTGGCCCTTCGTCAGCACGGTGTCGCCCGCGGCCACGTCCTCGCCCGCCGACCGGCGGTTGGCGCCGCGCTTGATGCCGGGCGCGATGTGCACCCGGCCGTCCTCCTCGACGCAGTCCTCCTGCATCATCACGGTGTCCGGGCCCTCGGGCATCGGCGCGCCGGTGAAGATGCGGATCGCCGCCCCGCGCTTCGCGGGCCCGGCCGGGGCGTCGCCCGCGGCCAACCGGCCGGCGACCGGCAGCACGGTCTCGTCGTCGGGGTCGAGGTCGTCGAAGAAGACCGCATAGCCGTCGACGGCGGAATTGTCGTGGGGCGGTACCGCCCGGTCGGAGACCACGTCTTCCGCGAGGATCCTTCCTGCGCAGTCGATCAGCGGCGCGGCCTCGACCGGTGTCACCGCGACCAGCCGCTCGCGCAGCAGGTCGAGCGCCTCTTCCAGCGGGGTCAGCCGCCC
>DAINCG010000414.1:0-4300 GCA_036732525.1 Pseudomonadota bacterium
AGGCGCCGGTCTGGATCGCCACATACACACGCAATCTGCAGCGCCAGATCGATGACGAACTCGATCGCCTCTATCCTGTCGCCGCCGACAAGCAGGCGCATGTTGTCGTGCGGAAGGGGCGGGAGAACTACCTCTGCCTCCTGAACTACGAGGAGGCGGCGCGCCAGGCCCGTCGGCGGCCGGACGAAGCCGTCGGCCTGGCCCTTCTGGCGCGCTGGACGTCGGCGACGCGGGACGGCGATCTGGTCGGCGGCGACATGCCGGGCTGGATGGTCGACCTGATCGGCCCGCGCCTGGCGCTCGGGCTCGCCGACCGGCGCGGCGAATGCGTCTACGCCGCCTGCGCCCACTACCAGAAATGCTTCATCGAGCGGAGCGTACGCCGGGCGCGGCGCGCCCGCATTGTCGTCGCCAATCATGCGCTCGTCATGGCCCAGGCGGCGATGGGCGGCCTAGACGACAACTCGACGCCGACCCGCTACGTCTTCGACGAAGGCCACCACGTGTTCGACGCGGCCGACAGCGCCTTCTCCGCCGCGCTCACCGGCCTGGAGACGCGGGAGTTCCGCCGCTGGCTGATCGGCGCGGAAGGCCGGGCCGGCCGCGCGCGCGGCCTGAAGCAGCGGGTCGAGGAACTGCTGCCGGCCGACCCGCCGAGCGCGGCGGAGGAGGCCGAGGCGTCGCTCGCCGCCATCCTGAAGGGCGCCGCGGTTCTGCCGGGCGACGGCTGGCTGCAGCGCATCGCCGAGGGCGGGCCGGTGGGGCATACGGAAGCCTTTCTCGCCGCCTGCTACGGTCAGGTCCTGGCGCGGGCGCCGGACCGGGACGCCGGCTACAGCCTTGAGGCGGACGCCCGGCCGGCGCTGTCTGATCTCCTCTCGCACGCCGGCAAGCTCGAACGGTCGCTCGGCCAGATGATCCAGCCGATGCAGCGCCTGCGCACGCTGCTTCTGGCCCGGCTCGACCAGGAATCCGATGTGCTGGAGACGCAGACCCGCCAGCGCATCGACGGCGTCGCGCGCACCCTGTTCCGCCGTGCGGCGCAGCTCGCTGCGTGGCGGGACATGCTGACGACGCTCCGGGAAGACGCATTGCCGGACTTCGTCGACTGGATGCAGGTCGACAAGGCCGAGGGTCGTATGCGCGATGTCGGCATGCTGCGTCACTGGGTCGATCCGTCGAAGCCTTTCGCCCATGCCGTGCTGGAGAGCGCGCATGGCGCCGTCATCACGTCTGCGACGCTGACCGACCGGGGCGAAGACGTCGAGGCGAACTGGCTGGCGGCGGAAGCGCGCACCGGGGCGGCGCATCTCGCCCGGCCGGCGATCCGCGCCCGCGTCGCCAGCCCCTACGATTACGGCGCGCAGACCAGGGTCTATGTCGTGACCGACGTCGACCGGAACCGTGCGGACGACGTGGCGGCCGCCTACCGTTCCTTGTTCCTGGCGGCGGGCGGCGGGGCGCTTGGCCTATTCACCGCGATCGGCCGCCTGCGCGACGCCCATGGCCGCCTCGCCGGCCCGCTGGAGGACGCGGGTCTGCCGCTCTACGCCCAGCATGTCGACCGAATGGCGCTTGCTGACCTCGTCGAGATCTTCCGGGCGGAGGAGAACGCCTGTTTGCTCGGCACCGACGCCGCGCGGGATGGCGTCGATGTGCCGGGTCGGTCGCTTCGCCTCATCGTCTTCGACCGGGCGCCGTGGCCACGGCCCGATATCCTGCATAAGGCCCGGCGTGCGCACTTCGGCGGCCGCGTCTATGACGATCGGATTGTGCGCCTCAGGCTCGCCCAGGCATTCGGCCGCCTGGTGCGACGGGCGGACGACCGGGGCGTTTTTGTGATACTCGATCCTCGAACGCCGAGCCGCCTGCTTGCCGGCCTGCCGGACGGCGCGCGGCCGGAAAGGGTCGGCCTCAAGGACGCCGTCGCCGGCGTCACTTCCTTTCTGCACGGGGACATCGAGACATGAAGCGCTATCGAATGCTGACCGGACCGGACGACCGGGCATTCTGCGACCGGGTGACGGAGGCGCTGGCCGAGGGTTGGGAACTGCACGGCAGCCCCTGCCTGACCTATGACCCTGCGAAGCAGCGCGTGATCTGCGGTCAGGCGATCGTCCGCGAGGAATCCGATGACCCGAAGAGCTGACCGGCGCCGAGGCCCTCGACGATCTCGACGTAGTCCGGCTCCCGGTCCGGGTCGATGACGCCGCGCCGCAACAGGAAGTCGATCACGACGAGATTGACGTTGAACTTGAAGGCGTCCGTCGTCCGCACGAGTTCCGCCACGTCCTCAGCGCGCATCAATTCGAAGGCTTCCATTTCGCCGTCGACGTTTGCGGGCGTGAAGTCGTCCGGCGTCTCAAGGTCGTAGCAGAATAGAGTGTCGGGCTTCAGGCCGCCCGCATCTTCGAGAAGGTAGGTGATCGCGCCGACGGGACTCGCCTGGCGGGCGAGGTCTTCTGGCGCGCCGGCTTCTTCCGCCGCTTCCTTGACGAGATTGTCCATCAGCGAGAGGCCGAAGGGCTGACCGCCGGCGACCATGTTGTCGAGCTTGCCGGGCGCGACGGACTTGTCGCGCGCGCGCCGGCCAATCCAGAGCGCGAGGCCGCCATCGGGGCGCCGGCGCCAGCCGTTCACATGAACGCCATAGGCCGGTAGGCCGAACGCCGTGACATAGCCGCGGTCGACGACCGCGACCGGCGGGTCGGCCCATCGCATCGTGACCGCATAGGGCTCGCCTCGCGCCGCCGGGGCAAGGCCGGCGGCGGCAAGGCCTTCCCCGCCGGCCGAGAACGCGGCCGAACACGCCTCGAAATCGGACAGAGCCGGGCTCAGGCGAAGCCCGGCGCCTGCCGGCTCGAACCCGATGCCGAGATCGAGCAGGCCGGCGCGGACGTCCGCCCCGACCCAGCCATAGCGCGTCCCGCCTATCAGGAGTGGCTGGTATTTCGCGAGGTCGTGGCGATTGCAGGCCCGGATGTGATCGAGATAGCTCATGCCGGCTCGACCGTCCGCTTCTTCAGGCCGGCGTCAGCGACTTGGCGCTGGTCAGCACCTGCTCGACCATCGGCATGGCGCCGATGACCGCGGCAAAATAGTCCGTGCGGTCCACCGGCAGACCCGCCATCTGAATGTCGATGGTGAGGCGCTGGCCTTCCACCGTACTGGTCCAGCGCGTGGGCGTGAGGCTTTCCTTGGCGAAGACCTCCAGAACACGCGGCATCGCGCCCGGGACGGCGGCGGCGGAAACGGAAAAGCAGGCGACGCGACCGTCGTCCGCCAACTGGTTCAAAGGCATGGGAAGAACCCTTTCGGTTCGATCGAGAAAAACTGCGTGCGTACACCCCGGCGCTCAGCGAGAGGCCGGGCCGCTAATTCGCAGATCGATCGAGAACGAATGGGTCATGCGCGCAAAGTGGCGAGCCGCGCCGGCTACGTCAATAGATTTGGGCTTCAGGCCGATGCGCACTGGCGAAGCTTCGGCGGTTGGTGCATAGAAATTCGATGCAGCTTTCGCTTTCTAACCGTATGGCCCTGTTGGGTTTCGATGTGCTGGGGCGCGTCGCCGATCCGGTCCTGATCGGGCTGCTGCGGCGCAATCATTTTCCGTCTGCCAGAATGTGGGCGGCGGCGAACGCCAGCGACGGCGACATCGAAGCGTTCATCGCGGGGCTTCCGGACTCGGCGAGGCGACGCGCGTCCGGCGCGGTCGGAAGGCGGGCTTATCGCGCGGTCATCGACCTTGGCGAGGCGGCGGCCGACGCCAACGCCCGTTGGCGCGCGCTGGCGCTGGACGGCCTGCCGGGCGATCCGGCCGGCGCGGAAACCGATCGGCGCCGGGCGGCGAGCCGGCACCTCGCCTCGGCCGCCGGTCTGGCGGCGGCGGTCGGTCGACGGGACGCGCCGCTCGTCGCCTGGCGTATGCGGAAGCCGGCGCCGCCCCCGGACTTACGTGCGCTCTTCCGGGCGCCGGACGATCTCTCCGCCGTGCGCGCCGGGCCGATCTATCGGGAAGGCGGAATGATGCGGCAGTGGCTGTCGGCCACGTCGGAAACGGGACTGCCCGAAGACGTCTCGCTCGCCCGCGTTTCCTGGCCTGCCGAGGGCGAGGTGCGCGCCGCCACCGTGGTCGGGTCGGGCGTCGGCGTCGAGTGGGACCTCTACGTGCGCATGCGGCGCGACTACGACTTCGCCGCCGCCTTCGCCGCGATCGGGATCGCGTCGATCGAACTGGTTTCGCCGGGCCACGGCCTCCGCGCCACGCCCGGGATGTACGGCGGCGAGCCGTTTTTCGCGG
>DAINCG010000415.1:0-4280 GCA_036732525.1 Pseudomonadota bacterium
GCCCATGTCGAAGGTGATAACGTGCTCGGCGCCCGCTTCCTTCCCGATCATCGCGGCCATCAGCACGCCCGCCGCCGGCCCGGACTCGACGATCCGCACAGGCTCGGTGCGCGCGATCTCGGGCGAAATCAGCCCGCCCGCTGACTGCATGATGAACATGGATCGGCGACAACCGAGTTCGGCCAGCGTCGCCTCCAGCCGCTCGACATAGTTGGCGACGATCGGCCGGACATAGGCGTTTGCGACCGCCGTCGACGTGCGCTCGTACTCCCGGAACTTCGGCGACAGCTCCGCCGCGAGCGTCACCGGCACGCCGGGCAGTCGTTCGGCCAGCATCTCCCGGATCGCCTGCTCGTCCGTCGGGTTGGCGTAGCCGTGCAGCAGCGCGACCGCGACGGACGCGTAGCCCCCGGCGCGAATCGCATCCGCCGCGCGCGCGACGGTCGTCTGATCGAGCGGCGCCAGCACCGCGCCGCGATGGTCCATACGCTGCGCGACTTCGAAGATGGCGCGGCGCGGGACGAGCGGCGCCGGCTTTTCCATGTAGAGGTCGTAGGTCTCGTAGCGCTTCTGCCGGCCGATGATCAGGACGTCGCGGAAGCCCTCTGTCGTGATCAGCGCCGTCGGCGCGCCTTTCCGCTCAATGATGGCGTTGGTCGCGATGGTGGTCGCGTGCAAAACCGCATCCAGGGCATCGCCCGCAATGGCGGCTTCTTCCAACAATCGTCCAAGGCCGTCGGCGACCGCGACAGCGGGGTCGGCGGGCGTCGTCGGCAGTTTCAGAAAGCGGGGTTCGGCGTCGTCGCCGGCCAGAACGAAGTCCGTGAACGTGCCGCCGATATCGAATGCGATCCTGTACATGGGCGATATCGTGGCGGCTCGCTCGTCGTCCCGCAAGCGGCTAGGCTTGCCGGCGAAACCGACCTTGGAGACCGACCGACATGTCCGAAGACCGCATCGCAAAGGGCCGCGCCATCCGTCAGGAATTGATGGGCGACCGCATGGCCGCCGACATGGCGAAAAACGTTTACGACGATCCGATGATGAACAAGTTCGGCGACTACGCGATCGACGCAGTCTTCGGCGGTCTCTGGGCGCGGCCCGGCCTCGACCTCAAGACCCGCGCGCTGATCTGCTGCGTCTCCGATGTCGCGACGACGGCCTGGCCGGAACTCAAGATCCACCTGCAAATGGCCCGCCGTCAGGGCTGGACGGAAGACGAACTCTCCGAAGCCTTGCTGCACATGGCCGGCTATGTCGGCCTGCCCAAGGTGCGCGAGGCCATGATCATCGCCCGCGAGGTGTTCGAAGCGATGCGCGCCGAAGGCTAACCGACGGTCTCCACCTCGACGGGGAAGAACGGCGCCGGGTCGTCCACTTCCATCAAGTGGTAGATGCTGAAGCGGTAGGCCGGCCCGGCCGACAGTTCCGGCGGCGTGAACGGGAACGCCAGATTGCCGCTGGTCGACAGCCGGCCCGGGAAGCCGTGGTGCAGCAGGTACTGCTTCGTCGACTTGACGACCGCGAGCGCCCGCGTCGCCGTCGGCGCGATGCATTCCGCCAGGATGAAGACCTCGCGCGGCGCCGTCTCCGGCGGCGCCGGCCAGGGGAAGACGGCGTCCAGGCCGTAGACCCGGAAGAAGAGTTCGTAGTCGGGCGCGGCGCCGTCCGCGCACACGAGTTTCTGGACGACGCCTTCGACCTCGGCCAGGTTTTCCTTGATCCGGCCGATGAAGCGCGGATCGCCGGAGCCCGCCAGCAGAACGGCGCGCTGACCGACCAGCGTCGCGCCCTCCAGCTTGATCGTCGGCTTGTCCGCCGGCAGCCAGCGCGCGCCCTCGACCCGCGTGCGCCGGGCGTCGACGGCGGTGTAGCGCGCGGTGTCGACCATGCACACGCCGGCGGGCTCCGCGATGCGGTGCGGGTCGCCCTGCTCGTAGAGGCTGTGGGCGGCGACGGACATCGGCGTCGCGGCGCGGTCGGGGTTAATGCTTTCCAGCACGAAGCCGGCGTCGTCCAGCGTCGCCATGATCGGATCGCGGCCGCCCGGCAAGCAGCAGAGCGAGGCGCATTCAACGATCTTCGCCATGTGCGTCGCCGCTGCGGGCTCAAAGCCCAACCACTCCGGAATGGCGGCGTAGATGCCCGTGTCGCAGGCCCGGCCGGCGATGATGACGTCCGGGTCGGTCTCGAGCGCACGCACGAACGCCTCCGTGCCCGCCTGCCCGACGATGTGCGCGGCGCCCCGCGCTTCTTCCGCCGTCAGGTCCGGCAAGACGCCCATGGATCGGACGCGGCCGGCTTTGATCGCCGCCGCGACGGCGTCCGCCTGAATGTCGGAGCGGATGACGGCCATGCGGAACGACAATCCACGCGCCGCCGCGATCTCGCGGACCATGGCGAGCGTCGCGTCGAGATGCGGCGCAGCGCCGGCCGACCCGGCGGTACCGATGATCAGAGGGACATCGAGCTTGCGCGCCCCGACAAGCAGTTTCTCGAGGTCCCGGCGGGTCTGTTCGGGCGACGTCGCCATGTCGCCCGACCCCAGGAAGGTCGGCCCGATATCGGTCGAGCCCATGTCGGCGCCGATCATGTCGGGCGCCCGTTCGAGCGCTGTCGTGAACGCAGGCTCCGGCACCCCGTAGCCGAGTTGCCCCGTCGCGCCGACAAGATTCAGCGTACGCGCGCCCTGCGCCGCGAAGCGCTCACGGAGGCGGAAGGCGGCGTTCATACCTCGACCCCGAGCAATGGCAGATGCTGCTGCGCCCCGTAGACGTCACGGTCGCGCGGCCCGCCGGCGGCGTCGGGCCGCGGCAGCGTAATCTTGATGGCGAGCGCCGCCGGATAGGGAATGACCGCGACGGCGTTCGGCGAGACGCCGTAGCAGGCCGCAACGGCGTCCGCTTTCAAGCCGGTTGCGGCGAGGCCGCGTTCGTAGTCCGTCTCGGTCTCGAACATGATGTCGAAGGTCAGGTGCAGCGGCCCGGCGTTCTTGCTGCGCACGACCTTGGCGAGGTCCATGAGACGCATGCGCTTCCCTCCTTTCGGGTCAGCGGCCGCCCCGCCAAGTTTCCGGGGCGCCCAGGGCGAAGACGATCACGGCGGTCGCCATCATCGCCGCGCCGATCAGAAGGGACATGCTGGGCGCCGTCACGTCGGCGATCAAGCCCAGCAGCATCGGGCCGATGACGTAGCCCATGTCGCCGACCATGCGGAACGTGCTCATCGTCGCGGCGTTCATGCCCGGCGGCGCGTTGTCCGCCGCATAGGCCGCCGGCGCCGCGCCGCCGACGCTGGTCGCGATCCCCCAGACGATGCAGGCGGCCATGAAGACCGGATAGTCGGCCGCAAACGCGAAGACGCACATCGAGGCGGCGGTCGTGATCGAAGCCGGCACGATGACCGCCTTCCGCCCGAACCGGTCGGCGATCATCCCGCCCGGGTATGCGGACGCCAGCCCGGCGATCGAACCGAGGAAGAGGCCGAGCCCGATCTCCGTCACGGAGAGGCCGAGCTTCAGGCTGCCGATCAGCGGAATGATGCTGAAGAGGCCGCCTGTCCGGATGACCGCGAACATCAGCGAGACCAAGCAGACCAGCACATAGCCACGCTTCGCCAACAGGATGCCAAGCTGCTGCAGATAGGGCGTGCGCGGTCCCGAGGGCGTCCCGTCGCGCCGGCTGGCGAAGTCCCGCGTCTCGCCGACGGCGATCCAGGCGACGGCGCTGCAGGCGAGTCCCAGGACGGAATAGGCGTAGAACGGCGCCGCCAGCCCGAAATGATCCGCGATCAGCCCGCCCGGAAATGGCCCGACGCCCACGGCGAACAGGAAGGTCGCCTGGTAGATCGAGATCATCCGGCCGCGCCGCGCGGGCGTCGAAATGTCGGCGAGGACGATCTGTCCGGTGGTCAGCACCATGCCGGCCCCGGCGCCAGACAGAAACCGGCCCGCCAGGAACTCCGGATAGCTGTCGGAAAGCGCGCAGGCGAGATTGCCGAGCGCGGTCACCGCGCCCCCGATCGCGAGCGTCGGCCGCCGGCCCAGCCGGTCCGACAGGTTGCCGGCCGGCTGCGCCAGCAGCATGCGGCTCAGGCCATAGATAGCCACGGCCATGCCGATCGCCGTCGCGGAGACGCCGAAGGACTGCGCATAGAGCGATATCGTCGGCACGATCGCGCCGAAGCCGAGTTGATTGACGCCGATCAGAACGCACATCGCGATGAGGACGCGACGCTCCGACAAGCTATCCGGGGCGTTCACCTAGGTCGTGTCCTCATAA
>DAINCG010000416.1:0-213 GCA_036732525.1 Pseudomonadota bacterium
CCTTCGGGCCGGCCGGCGAGGGCTGGATCCGCCTCTGCTTTGCGTCCTCGCCCGAACGCCTCCGGACCGCCTGCGAGCGGATTTCCGGCTTCCTCGATCGGGGCTGAACTCCCGTGAGTAAGGCGGCGGCGGGGCCATCCGCCGGTCTTCGCGCCGTCGCCGGCCTCGCGGTCGTCGGCCTCGGCGTCGCGGTCGGGCCGCTCGACACGGCCG
>DAINCG010000416.1:226-4273 GCA_036732525.1 Pseudomonadota bacterium
AATATCGCCTTTCCGGCGATCGTCGGCAGCTTCGGCCTGCCGCTCGACATGATCCAGTGGATCATCATCTGCTACGTCGTGACCTATTCCAGCCTGATGCTGGTCGCCGGCAAGCTCGGCGACCGCTACGGGCGGCGGCGCATCTTCAAAATCGGTCTCGGCGTCTCCTGCCTGGGTCTGGCGGCCTGCGCGGCGGCGCCGTCGTTCGAGCTGCTGCTGCCGGCCCGGGTCGCCCAGGGCGTCGGCACGGCGCTCGCCATCGCCTGCGGTCCGGCCCTCGCGACCTCGCTCTACCCGGAATCGGAACGGCCGCGCATCGTCGGCTACTACGCGGCGATGTTCGCGGCCGCGGGCGCCGTCGGCCCCGTCGTCGGCGGGGCGCTGACGGACGCGTTCGGCTGGCCGGGCGTCTTCTGGTTCCGCATCCCCTTGGCGCTGACCGTGCTGGCGCTGGTCTGGCTCCTGCCGCCGGACACCCGGCGGACGGGTCCCGGCGCGCCGTTCGACATCCTGGGCGGCGTCCTCCTGGTGGCGAGCCTCGCCGGTCTCGCCGGCGCGCTCAGCCTCTGGCGGCGCGGCGCGGGCGTCGAGGCGCTGGCGGTCGCCGCGCTCGCGATGCTGGCCGTCGCGGCGTTCGTGCGGACGGAACTCCGCGCGCCCGACCCGGTCCTGCGCATCGACGCCTTCCGTCGGCCGCGGTTCGCCTTGCTGAACGGCCTGAACATCGTCGTCTGCGGCGCGAGCTTTACGCCGCTCCTTTTCACGCCCTTCTACCTGACGCGGCATGCGGGCTTCGATGCGGCCGCGGGCGGTCTTGCGCTCGCGACGGGCGCGGTCGGCACGACGGCGGCGGCGGCGCTCGCCGGCCGGCTGATCGGGCCGCTGCCGAGCGGGGTCGTCGCGGCCTTCGGCGCGCTGCTCGCCGGCGCCGGGCTCTGGCTCGTCGGCGGCGTCGGGGAGGGCGGCGGCCTCGCCTACGTCATCCTGACGCTGGCGCTCGCCGGCATCGGCCTCGGCCTCTTCCAGACCGCGTATCTCGAAGGCGTCACCGGCATGCTGCCGGAGACGGAGCGCGGCGTCGCCGGCGGCCTCGCCATGGCGACGCGGACGATTGGCGTCGTCGCAACGGCCTCGCTGCTCACGCTCGTCTTCGCGACGCGCGAGGCGGCCGCGCTCGCGGCCGGGAAGAGCGCCGCGGCGGCCTTTCTCGCGGCCTATGAGCTCGCCTTCACCGCGGCGGCGACGGCGGCGCTGGTCGGCGCGATTTTGGCCTGGACAATGCGTCGCTCCACGTGAGAGACCCCAAGCTGATGCACGCCGAAACCCCCTTCATGGCCGACGCCGCGGACCGCGCCTTCGCTGTCTTGAAGGCGGGCGGCGTCGCGCTGATGCCGATGGACGTGGGCTATTCCGCGATCGGCGGCTCCTATGACGCGCTCCGGCGCATTTTCGAGGCGAAGCGCCGCCAGCCGACCAAGTTCAACGCCATGATCGGCGACGCCGAACTCGCCCGCGAGCTTTACGTCCTCCCGGACAGCGGCTGGGCCGCGTTCGACGCGATCACCCTCGACGACGACCTGCCCCTGGGCGTCATCGGGCCCTGCCGGATGGACCATCCGATCCTGGCCGCGATGGACCCGCGCGCGCTCGAAATGAGCACCAAGGACGGCACGCTCTGCATGCTGACCAACGCCGGATCCTTTCACGCGGCGATCTCGCGCCGGAGCCGGGAATCCCGCCACGCGCTCTTCGGATCATCCGCCAATCTCAGCCTCGCGGGCACCAAGTTTCGCGCCGCCGACATCGAGCCCGAGATCCGCGCGGTCGCCGACATCGTCATCGACCATGGCCTCCGGAAATGCTGGCCCTATCGCGCTTCCTCGACGCTGCTCGACCTCGCGACGTTCGAGGTCGTGCGCTTCGGCTCCAGCTACGAGTTGATCCAGGACACGATGCTGCGGCGCTTCGGCGTCGCGTTGCCGCCCGCCCCGAACCCTTTGCGAATCCAGGAGCACCCCGCCCCGTGACAGAATCCCAGCGCTTCGACGTCGTCTTCGCCGGCGGCCACGTCATCGACGGAACCGGCGGGCCGCGCGTCCGCGCCGGCGTCGTCGGCGACCGGATCGCCGCCGTCGGCGATCTCGCCGACGCGGCGGCGGAGGAGCGCATCGACGCGTCCGGCCTGATCGTCGCGCCGGGCTTCATCGACGCGCACACCCATGACGACCGCTTGCTGTTCGTCGATCCCGCGATGAAGGCGAAGACCAGCCAGGGCGTGACCACGGTGGTCGTCGGCAATTGCGGCGTGAGCCTGGCGCCGTTCTCCGCGCCCGGCCGGCCGAAGGCGCCGCTCGACCTGATCTTCGGGCTCGACCCGGTGCGCTTTCCCACGTTCGCGGCGTTTCTGGAGCAGGTGGACAAGCAGCCGTCGGCCGCCAACGCCGTCTTCCTGGTCGGCCACCAGACGCTCCGCATCGCGGAGGTGAAGGATCTCGACCGGCCGGCCAATGGCGACGAGATCGAGGCGATGCGCGCCGGCGTCGCCGAGGCGATGGAAGCGGGCGCGGTCGGGTTCTCGACCGGCCTCTTCTATCCGCCGGCCCGGGCCGCGACCACGGACGAGGTCGCGGCCGTCATGGAGGTCGCGGGCAAGGCGGGCGGCCTTTACGCGACCCACCTCCGCGACGAGGGGCCGGACCTCGTGAAGTCGGTCGAGGAGGCGCTGGAGATCGGCCGGCGCACAGAGGCGCCGGTCGTGCTGTCGCATCACAAGGCCTCCGGCGTCGCCAATCACGGCATGGTCAAGCAGTCGCTGCCGGTGATCGCGGCGGCGCGGAAAACGCAGAAGGTCGCGCTCGACGTCTATCCCTACATCGCGAGCTCGACCGTCCTTCTGCCGGAGCGGCTGTCCGATTCGGCGAAGACGCTGATCACCTGGTCGGAGGCGATGCCGGAAGCCGCCGGGCGCGAGCTTGCCGAGATCGCCATGGAATACCAGGTCTCCGAGGTGGAGATGGCGAAGCGGCTCTTGCCCGCGGGCGCCATCTACTTCTCCATGGCCGAGGAGGACGTCCAGGCCGTGCTCGCCTTCGAGGACGCGATGATCGGGTCCGACGGCATACCCCATGACCTGAAGCCGCATCCCCGGCTTTGGGGCACGTTTCCGCGCGTGCTCGGCCACTATGCCCGGGACCTTGGCCTGATGAGCCTGGAGGAGGCGGTGCGCCGCATGACCGGCGTGCCGGCGGCGACGTTCGGCCTCAAGGATCGGGGCCGCATCGCGCCGGGCGCCTTCGCCGACATCGCCATGTTCGACGCGGAAACGGTGATCGACCGCGCGAACTTTGAAACGCCGACCGAGCCCGCGGCCGGCGTGCACGCGGTCATGACCAACGGCGCGCTCGTCTGGCGGTCCGGCGGGCCGACCGGCGCCCGTCCGGGCCGTGCGCTCCGGCGCGGGCGCGATCTCGCGCTCCAGGACTAGCCGATGATGCGGGCCGTCAGCGTTTGCGTTGCGGCGGCCCTGTTGGCCGGACCCCACCTTGCCCAGACGGAGCGGGACCGGGCCGAGGACGCCCGCCGCAAGGTCGAGCGGCAGATCGACGTCGCGGAGGGCCAACGCGCCGAGGCGCGCAGCCGGGCGGCGAGCCTGTCCCGCGACATGGACCGGCTGCGCGACGAAATCCGCCGGGCGAGCGAGGCCATGCGGACGAAGCGCCGCGCCGCGGCGGACGCCGCCGCCGCCTCCGCCGCGGCGGCGCGGGCCGCCGAAGAGGCCGAAGCCCGGATCTTGACCCGCAAGCGGGAGCTGGCCGGCCTGCTCGGCGCCATGGCGAGACTCGCCGGTCGGCCGCCCGAAGCGCTCGCCGCGCTGCATGAGGGGCCGGCGGAAGCCGCGAAGGCCAGTCTGGCGCTGAAGGCGCTGATGCCGGAGGTGCAGCGCCGCATCCAGGCGGCGCACACGGCGTTGCGCGCCGCCGCCGCCATGCGGACCGCCCATCTCGCCCGCCAGCAGGAGGCGGAAGCGGCGGCGGCCGACCTGCGCGC
>DAINCG010000417.1:0-3220 GCA_036732525.1 Pseudomonadota bacterium
GGCGGGGGCGGAGATACCGGTCGGCTCGGCGGCCGACCTCCGTCTCGGACCCCGCCAGATCGACCGGCCGGATCGTCCAGCGCCGCTCGATCCGGTGATCCGGCGCGGCGCCGACGCCTTTGCCGACGCCGTCGCCCGGCGCGTCGCGGACGATCCGGCGTTCGAGAACCTGGACGTCTCCGCCGGGCGCGTCCGCGCGGCGCTGATTGAAGCCGGCGTCGACGAGGCGGGGAAGCTCGAACCGATCCTGGCGCTCGAAAACCGGGAGTTCGCGGCGATGTTCGGCTTGCGGAACCTCAATCAGGCGCGCACGCTGCGGCGTATCCTTCGCGACGCCGCATCGGGCTAGGAGGGCTGATGACGCCGAAGCTGGTCGAAAGGATGGCGAAGTCTGGCAGACCGCCCCCAGCTGCGGCCATCGTCGCGCCCTCGGCTGTGCGGTCCGCATTCGGGCCGCGGCCCATCGCCCTGGAAGCGGGCGGCGCCAATATCGGCGCCGGACCGTCGGCGCCGGCTCCTGCGCCTTCGCCGGCTCCGTCCCCGGCGCCGCCGACGGCGCGGGTCGCGTCCTGGGATTTCCGGAACTCCGGCGCGACCGACCCGGACAATTGCTGCCCGCATTGCCCGATCGCGCTCGGCGTCGGCGTCGGCACGGGTTTCCAGAACGGCATGGAACTGGCGGCGACGATCGCGAACCATCGCGGCACGGTCTTCTACGACATCAAGCGGCAGATGCAGTTCGACGTGTGCAGCCGCACGAACGGCGTCTGGAGCGTGATCGCGGGCGGCTCCGGCCCCGACGACAGCCACAATGACGACGAATGCCTGACCCCGTCCGGCGCCTCGGACGTCATCTACGTCGAAGACCGTCCGGGCTTCGTCAATCCGGGAACGCCGAACCCCGGCGAAACCGATCTCGTCGTGAAGGCGACCTTCACCGAGTCGGTCGAGATCACCGACGTCATGGGCACGCGCACCGATCCGACGACGTTCGACTGGCATTCGATCACCTGGCTGACCGATACGGGCGGCGCCTGGACCGTCGATGCGGCCCAGAGCGAGATCGAGCCGGGATCCATGACCATCGCCCCGCCGCCCTAAGGAGGCTGACATGCACGCCAACGCCCATGCCCCCGCCAAGGCCGCCCCAAGAACCGCTGCGCCCGCGGCGGCCGCGCCGAAGGTCGCGCGGACGCCGGCGGCGCAGCCGTTCGGCCCGGCGCTCGCCGGCGTCGAAATCGGCGCGCCCAACGACCGTTTCGAGGCGGAGGCGCACCGCATGGCCGACCGCGTCGTCGCCGGCGGCGCGGCTGCGGCCGCCGGAGCGTCCGTCAGCGCCGCGCCGCCGTCGGCGCAACGCGCATGCGCGGCCTGCGCAGCGGAGCAGGAGCAGGGATTGCTACAACGGGACGCCGCGCCCGGTCCTGCCGGCGCCGCCGCGCCAGCCACTGCGCCGGCGCCGCTTGCCAGCCGTGGATCGGAGGGTGGGCGTTCGAGCGGCGCGTCGCTCGACGCCGGGGTCCGGGCCCAGATGGAGCAGGGCTTCGGCCGGGACTTCGGCGACGTGCGCATCCATAGGGACAGCCGCGCCCACGCGATGAACCGGGCGCTGCACGCCAAGGCGTTCACCTATGGGGCCGACGTCTATTTCGGCGCGGGCCACTACGATCCGAATTCCACGGCCGGACGGCGGTTGATCGCCCACGAGTTGACCCACGTCGCACAGCAGACCGGCGGCGCCGCCGCCATCCAACGCGCGCCGCTCTCGATCCAGGCGACCAGCATTTCGTCCTGGGATTTCCGCAATTCCGGATCGACCGACGCAGCCAACTGCTGCGCGAAATGCCCGTTGACCCTGGGCGAAGGCGTCGCCAGCTCCGGCTTTCGGAACGGCATGGAGTTGAAGGCGACGATCAACGGCCACGTCGCCGGGACGACCTACGACATCAAGCGCACGATCGAGCGGGCCACCTGGACGAAGAACGGCGGGACTTGGACCAACACCTCCCACCGGACCGGCGACGACGACAAGCACGACAGCGACGAATGCCTGACGCCCTCGAGTTCGCCGCCCGCGATCTTCTCGGAGGACCGGCCTGGCTTCAACGCCCAGGGCGCGCCGGCAAGCGGCGATACCGACATGGTCTACAAGGCGACGTTCACCGAGTTCGTCGAGATCACAGATCCCTTGGGCAACACATCGACCGATGGCAACGGCTTCGACTGGCACTCGATCAGTTGGCTGACCAACAGCTCGGGCTCATGGACGTTCGACAACAGCCAAAGCGAGATTGAGACGGGCTCCGTCACCGTCGGCACGACGGCGCCATAGCGGCTCTATCGCGCCGACGGCGCGAAGTCGCGGCGGTCGATGCCGTATTTCTCGACGAGACGGGCGAAGGCGCGCCGTTCCTTGCCGGCCATGCGGCTGGCGGCGGACATGTTGCCTTTGGCGCGCGCCAGGACGTCACGGATGTAATTCCGCTCGAACTCGGCCACGACGCGCGCCTTGGCCGCGGCGAAGGAGGCTTCGAAGGCCCGACTGTCGTCGAAGGGCTCGTCGTTCGCCGCCGCCGTGGGCAGCTCAAGCAGGTCTTCGGCGATGACGCCGTCGTCGGCGAGAAGGAAGGCGCGGTGAATGCGGTTTTCCAGTTCCCGCACGTTTCCGGGCCAGGGATGGCGCGCCAGGGCCGTCCGGGCGCCGTCCGTCAGGCCACGCTGCGGACCGCCGTACCGGCCGCGCAATTTCGCGAGGAAATGGTCGGACAGAAGCGATATGTCGTCCGCCCGGACGCGCAGCGGCGGCAGGCGCAGCTGCAGCACATTGATCCGATAGTAGAGGTCTTCGCGGAAACGCCGTCGGGCGACGAGCGCCGCAATATCCGCGTTGGAGGCGGCGAGGATCCGGACGTCCGCCTTGCGGGCGCGTCCGCCGCCGAGCGGTCGGTATTCCCGCTCCTGCAGGAAGCGCAGCAGCGTCGCCTGCACCTGCATCGGCAGACTGTCGATTTCGTCGAAGAAGAGCGTGCCGCCTTCCGCCTGACGGACCAGCCCGCCGCGGCGGCGGTCGGCGCCGGTAAAAGCGCCTTGCTCATGGCCGAACAGCTCGTTCAGCAAAAGGGGGCCGGGCAGGGCCGCGACGTTGATCGCGATGAACGGGCTCGCATCGCGGTCCGATAGCGCGTGCAGCGCCCGCGCGGCCAGTTCCTTGCCGGTGCCG
>DAINCG010000417.1:3295-4270 GCA_036732525.1 Pseudomonadota bacterium
GCTCCGTCCGACGAGCAAGGTCCCGAGACCGCCGGTCTCATTCGAACCGCTCATATCTCCGGTCCCCAATCCCGGATGATGCCGCAATTGTACCGGGCCGACGCGTGGGGAGTCACCCCCGGCTTCGACGCGGCGGAGGGGCGACGGCGTTGCGCCGTCCTCCTCTCGCTAAGGATTCAGGTGGGGACTGCGCGCCCGGGGCACGAGAGACATTCGTCACATCGGGCGGGGCCGATGGTCACAGGCCTGCGGCGGCGATGGCGCGAACGGTCGCGTCGACGATCGTGTCGGCTTCCTCCCGCGTCAGGCAGAGCGGCGGGGCGAAGCCCAGGATGTCGCCCTGGGGCATGGCGCGGGCGATGACGCCCTCCTGCAGCAAGGCGGCCGTGACCGCGGGGCCGACCTTGCGGGCTGGGTCGAAGAACCGCCGCTCGGCCGGCGCCTCCGCGAACTCGACCGCACAGAGAAGTCCGGCGCCCCGCACCTCCGCGACGTGAGGATGGCCCGCAAGGGCGTCGGCCATGCGCTTGTTGAAGTATCCGCCCGTGGCGCCGGCGTTTGCGACGAGACCCATCTCGTCGATCAGCTTCAGGTTGGCGACGCCGGCGGCGGCGCTGACCGGGTGGGCGGAATAGGTCCAGCCATGGCCGATCGGGCCGAACGCGTCCGTCCCCTGTTCCAGCGCCCGCCAGACCTTGTCGGAGACGATGGAGCCGGAAAGCGGGGCGTAGGCCGACGTCAGGCCCTTGGCGATGGTGATGATATCGGGGCGCATCCCGTAGACGGTCGACCCGAACATCTCGCCGAGGCGGCCGAAGCCGGTGACGACTTCGTCGGCGATCAGCAGCACGTCATACTTGTCGAGAACGGCCTGGATCGCGGGCCAGTAGCCTTCGGGCGGCGGGACGATGCCGCCGGTGCCGAGCACGGGCTCGCCAATGAAGGCGGCGACCGTGTCGGGCCCCTCCTCCAGGA
>DAINCG010000418.1:0-4260 GCA_036732525.1 Pseudomonadota bacterium
CCGGCCGTCCGGTAGGCCGCCTTGTCGACGCTGGTGTGGCCGAGGAGGCGGTAGGTCCTGGCATGCAGGAAGCGCGGTCCGCCGCCCGTGCGGATCTGGGCGACCAGTTCGGACGTCGCGTCTTCGACCGCCAGCACATCATCGCCGTCGACCTTGCTTGCCGCGACGCCGAGCGCGGCGGCCTTGGCGCCGGGATCGCCCGAGCCCGTGACGTCGGCGGTGCGGGTGGTCGAGGCGTAGCCGTTGTCTTCGCAGACGAAGAGGACCGGCAGCTTGAAGGTCGCGGCCCAATTGAGGCCTTCGAGGAACGGCCCGCGGTTCTGCGCGCCGTCGCCGAAGATACAGACGACGACCCGGTCGTCGCCCTTCAGCTTGACCGCGTGCGCGGCGCCGGCGGCGATGTTTATGTTGGCCCCGACGACGCCGTTCGCCCCCAGCATGCCGACGCCGAAGTCGGCGATGTGCATGGAGCCGCCCTTGCCGCCGCAATTGCCGCCTTCGCGGCCGAACAGCTCCCGCATCATCGCGCGCGGGTCGGCCCCCTTGGCCAGCGTGTGGCCGTGGCCCCGGTGGGTCGACAGGAGCATGTCGTCCCGGCGGAGCGGCGCGCAGACGCCCGCCGCAACCGCTTCCTGGCCGACGGACGGATGGATCGCGCCCAGCACCAGCTTCGCGTCGACGGCGCGGATCGCCGCCTCCTCGAAGGCGCGGATGCGGAGCATCATGCGCCGCCGCTCGCGGAGACGCGCGACGTCGAGATTGCCTCGGCTCATCTGAGCCAAGCCGTCAGACGGCCTCGAGCGGCGCGTTCATCGCGACCGTCGCGGGCGTGATGACGCCGCCCCGGTCGCCGACCGTGACGGACCCGAAGCGCTGGGCGAAGGCTTCCGGCAGGGGCCGGGCGCCGTCCGCCGCAAGCCAGAGGCGCAGCAGATGCCGGCGGCGTTCCGGCTCCAGCCAGTCCTCGAAGCCCAGGCGGTCGTGCATCAGGGTGTGGTTGTGCACGAGTTGGATGTCGCCCGGCTTGAACTCCATGTCGAGCTTGAGGTCCGGGTCGTTCGCCAGGCTGTCGAACATGTCGAGCGCCTGGATGCGCTTCTCGGTGAGGCGCGGCGCGTCCGGGAAGCGCTGGGCGCTGTCGATGTAGCGGCGCTGATAATGCACCGTGAGGCGGCCTTCGTGCCAGGTCAGCGGCGCCAGGAGATAGTATTCCTTCATGCCGACCGGCACCTCGCCGCGCCGGTCGATGGCGTTCGGCTTGAACAGCTCCAGGGCCAGATCCGGCGCCCGTTCGCGCATGATGTTGTAGACGGACATGGCGCTGACCAGCATCGACTCGCCGCCGGACTTCGCCGTCTTCAGGCAGAGCAGGCCGACATAGTCGCAGGAATCGGTGTGGAAGGTCTGGCGCGCCGTGGTCTGGTAGATGCGCGCGCTCGGGTCGTCCGGGTCGCGGCCGAGGTCCTTCACGTGGCCCAGGATGTGGCCCTTGGCGTTCTGCGAGCGGGCGGAGCCCAGATGCGCGCCGATGCCGTAGAAGGCGGCGGCGGAGAGTTCCGTGCCCCAATCGGCGACCGGGATGCCGCGCAGCAGCGCGAAGCCGCGGCCGTCCAGCAGGTCCTTCGCGACCTTGGCGATGCGGGGGGCGAGCGTCGGCAGCGGGAAGTCTTCCGCGCGGATCTTCGCGATGTCGCCGCCGGCGGCGTCAAGCGCCTGCCGTGCGGCCGCGCCGATCTCCTCGTTGTCGGCCGCGCTCAGCCGCTCTATCCATTCGGTCGAGCCAGCGAGGTCCTTGCCGCGCCAGGCGGCGGCGCCCTCGATCGGCGGCGGCAGGTCGTCGACCGTGCGCACGGTCGGGTTTACGGTCAGGTCCAGGGTCACGCCGTCCATACTCTTTTCCTCCTCAATCCCGCGCCCAGCCCTGACCCCAAAGGTTGACCGCCTTCTCGGCCGGCCACCAGCGGGGCGCCATGTCACGGGGCATGGTTTCGATCTCGGCCGATATCTCGATCTTGTCGCCGAGCGGGTCCTCGATCATGAAAAACAAATTGTTGCCGGCGCCGTGCCGGCCGGGGCCCCACCAGATCGGAATTTCCAGATTGGCGAAGTGGTCGGCCCAGTCGCGGATGTCCATCCAGCCCGTGGTCTCGTAGGCATGGTGATCGTGGCGCGCCGAGGAGGCGCCGAAGGCGGCGAAGCTGTGGTGCTCCTCGTCCGTCCGCCAGAAGGCGACGTGCTTCGAGTTCCGGTCGCTCTCGTCCTTCAACACGTAGTCCGAGGGCGAGAAGCCCAGCGTGCGCTCGTAGAACGCGATCATGCCGGCCAAGTCCGCCGTCGCGACGACGACATGCTGCAGCCGGCCCGGCAGCGAGAGCGGCGGCCGGCCGTTGGCGGCGCGCAGCGAGGGCAGGTCGCGGCGGCCGAGCCCGAAGACCGAGACCCAGCCGTCCGGGTCGCGGACGGCGACCGCGTCGTCCTCGAAGAGCGGCGAGGGGTTCGGCAGAGTGTTGACGCCCTGGCCCTGCACGAACTCACGGACTTCCTCCAGCTGGCGCCGATTCTGCAGGCGGTAGCCATGAAAGGGCCGGCCGTGCGCTTCGCCCTTGCCGATGACGAGGCGCCGGCCATGACCCTGCAGTAGGATGTCGCCGCCGGAAAGGTCGATCGCCTCATAGCCGATGGCGTCGCAATAGAAGTCGGCGAGCTCGGCGGGGTCGGGCGCGTCGATCCGGAAATGGTCGAGCTGGGCCGGCCAGATCGGAGATTCGTCGGCCATGGGGCGTGCTCCTCCGGGCATTTTTGTCGATTGGCCCGAATATAACGCGCGGCCCCGGACGTCGGCGACGCGCTAGTTCGTCACGCGCTCCAGCTTCTGCAGGGACCGCAAGGGCCGCGGCATCTCCTGGTTCGGGAAGCTCGTCTTCCAGTTCGTATAGGAGACCTCGCCGACATAGATGTCACCGCGGGTGTCGACGGCGAGGCCGTGCGGGGCCATGAAACGGCCGACTTCGAGGCCAGGTCCGTCCTCCCCGCCGAGACGCGCGACCAAGTTGCCTTCATTGTCGACGATCGAAAGCCGGGGGCCGAGATTCTTGTAGGCGAGGTTGACCGGCATGCCCGGCCCCAGTTCGCCGACGAAGCAGAGCGGGCACTTGCCGCGCGGCATGTAGAGGCCGCAGGGCCGGTGCAGGTTGTTCCACTGGCCCTCGTATTTGCCGTCCGTGTTGAACACCTGGACCCGGTGGTTCTCCCGGTCGGCCACGTAGACGAAGCCGTCGTCGTCCGCGACGATGTTGTGGACGAGGTTGAACTGGCCGGGACCCGTGCCGCTCTCGCCCCAGGTCAGCACCCGCTTGCCGTTCGGATCGTATTTGTGGACGCAGGCGTTGCCGTAGCCGTCGGAAACGAAGATGTGGCCGTCGGGCGAAAGGGCGGTGTGCGTGCAGCGATGGAACGGCTCGCCCGACATGAAGGGCGCGGGCTTGCCCGGAATGCCGATGGTCAGCACGACATTGCCGTCCGTGTCGCACTTCCGGACGGTGTGGTCGCCATCGTCGGTGCAGTAGAGCATCTCGTCCGGCCCGATATAGAGGCCGTGGGCGCGCGTGAAGACGCCTTCGCCCCAGGACTTGATGAAGTTGCCGTCCCGGTCGAACACGATCATCGGGTGTTCGCCCCGATTGAAGACGTAGACGCGGTCCTTGCCGTCCGTGGCGACCGCCGCCACGTCCATCAATTCCCAGCCGTCGGGCAGCTTCGCCCAATCCTCGACGACGCGGTAGCGGTGTTCGCCCGAACCCAGAATGACGGACATGGCGGCCTCCCCCTTTTCGGTTATCGCCTCAACTGTCGGACTTGAGCGCGGCGTCGACCTTTTCCTTGTCGACGTCGATCAGGATGCCGGCGCGCTCCTGTTGCAGCAGCATGAAGGACCGGCTGTCGCGGTGTCCCCAGTCGCGGTTCAGGGCTTCCGTCATTTCGGCGCGTGTCATGTCGATCATGCGCACCGGCACGCCGACGTCGCGCGCCATTTCGGCGGCGAGGCTGACGTCCTTGTGCGCCAGCTTCAGCGCGAAGTCCGGCGGATCGTAGCTGTTGATCATGTAGTGGTCGGCCAGGCTGTCGAATGTGCGGGTGCGGCCGCGGGCGCCCATGCGGATCGCTTCGAACAGCGACAACGGGTCGACGCCCGCCTTGACGCCGGCGGAGAAGATTTCGCCGATCGCAGCCTGGATGGCGTAGCCTGCGGAGTTGTGCACC